>NZ_QTQH01000006.1:0-265494 GCF_003853805.1 Burkholderia sp. Bp8994 | reverse complement strand
GCCGTACAGCGTCACGCTCGTCTGCGCGAACGCGGCCGCCGGTGCGGCGGCCACGATCAGCGATGCGAAATGTTTGAATGTGAGTCGCAAAATCAAGCTCGCCCCTCCACGTCTCGATCGCCCGCTGCATGCCTCGCGAGCGCGCACGTTGTGTCCGCAATCGATCGAAAAAACATCCGGGCCCTCGCCGCGCCAGGCGCGAGCAGGTTGCCCGACATCCCGATACCCTTCCTGCAAACGGCTGCTTGCCGATCGCACCGCACACGCCGGCGCATTATCGTTGGCCGGCAACCCATGCCGTCACGGCAGCGATGATGCAACGCACACCATACGAATCGACAAGCACGCGTCTGACGTTGATAATCCGCCGAACTGCGACGGAACAAGCGACAAAGACGATGGAATCGATACGGTACGCGGCCGCCGCGAGCCTTCCTTGTGGACCGGTTATGAGGGTAGGACAAGCGCCGCGCAATGAACAACCACTATTTGGAAATTCACCCATGCCGCTCGTTTCTTGATGACGAAATCGAGTCGTGCCAGCATCGGACTTGTCGCCTCTGTTGCCGGCCATGCGCCGTGACGCTCCAGTAATGGTTGACGACGCAGTTGACGATGACGATCCATGCAATTGCAACACGCCCGCCACAGCACGCCATGTGAATCGGCGGACGATGAAAAGCGGGAATGACGCGGTTGCCGGCCGCGCACGTACCGGCCGGCAACCGAAGGCTTATCGCGGCGCTTCGACGTAGGTTTCCCTGCAGATCTCGCGCAGCGCCTGCACGAGCACATCCCGCGTCGGCGCATGCGATTCGGCAGCGCGGGTAAACAGCGCGATGGGCGGCAACGTCCAGACCAGCGAGTAAGGCACGATCGCCACGCCGGCGATGCGCACCATTTCTTCCGCGATATCGGCCGGCACGATCGACACCGCGTCGTCGCTCGACGCGATCATTTCGCCGATCAGCTTCGACGAGTAGCTTTCGACGATCGGCACGGGCGGCGCGATGCCCGCCGACAGAAACAGGTCGGTCACCTGCTCCCGCATCGGCGTGTGGGGCGCGCCGAGAATCCAGTCCAGCGCGTGCAGCTTCTCCCAGTCGAGTTTCGTGCGGGCCAGTTTCGCGGCGAGCCGCCGGCTCGCGATCATGCGGGGCTGCTGCTGGTACAGGACTTCGAAGGAGACCTGCCCCAGATCGATCGCCGACGATGCCCGCCCGATCACGAGATCGACGCTGTGGTCCTTGAGCTGCAACAGCAGCTGATCGCTGGTGCCCTCGTGGATCGTCACGGTCAGGCGCCGTTCCATCCGGGACTGCAGGCGCTTGAGCGCCGCCGACAGCATCTGGCCCGAAATAAACGGAATCACGCCGATATGCAGGTGCGCCGCATGGCCGGCGGCAACCGCCTCCATCTCGCGGGCGAGATGGTCGAGATCCTTCAGCATCGCCTTGGCGCGCTCGAGCACGACCGAACCGAGCGCGGTCGGCCGCATCCCGCGCGACGAGCGCTCGAACAGCGGCGTGCCGAACATGCTTTCCAGCTCGGACAGCGCATTCGTCACGGCGGGCTGGCTGCTGGCCATGTGCTCCGCGACGCGCGTCAGCGATCCGTGCTGCTGGATCTGCAGCAACAGCATCAGGTGCCGCATCTTCAGGCGCGCGCCAAGCCGCCTGACCACGTCGTTCGCGTCGAATGTCATTGCCGTACCGCCACGCCATCATGAAAAAGTGATGGACCGATATTAAAACAGAATCATCTCCTTATGGCTGATCCCTAGAATCACCTCCATGGATCGCGTCGGGACTGGCCTGACGCGCACGCCCGGACCCGACAACATGAAACAGACAGAGACCCAGCAGCAGGCCGCGTACGACTATCACGAGTTTCCGACCCCGGGGAAGATCTCCGTCGTCGCCAGCAAGCCGCTCGTGACGCAGCGCGATCTCGCGCTCGCCTACACGCCCGGCGTCGCCAGCGTGTGCGAGTCGATCGCCGCCGAGCCGCTGAACGCGCACCGCTTCACGAGCCGCGGGAATCTGGTGGGCGTGATCACCAACGGCACCGCCGTGCTGGGTCTGGGCAACATCGGCGCGCTCGCGTCCAAGCCGGTCATGGAAGGCAAGGCCGTGCTGTTCAAGAAGTTCGCGGGGATCGACGTGTTCGACATCGAGATCAACGAAACCGACCCGGACAAGCTCGTCGACATCATCGCCGGGCTCGAGCCCACCTTCGGCGGGATCAACCTCGAGGACATCAAGGCGCCGGAGTGCTTCACCGTCGAGCGCAAGCTGCGCGAGCGCATGAAGATTCCCGTCTTTCACGACGACCAGCACGGCACCGCCATCACCGTCGCCGCCGCGTTCATCAACGGGCTGAAGGTGGTCGGGAAGTCGATCAAGGAAGTGAAGGTCGTGACGTCGGGTGCCGGCGCGGCGGCGCTGGCCTGCCTGGACCTGCTCGTCGACCTCGGGCTGCCGGTCGCGAACATCTGGGCGACGGATATCGAAGGCGTCGTCTATCGCGGCCGCACCACGCTGATGGATCCGGCCAAGGAACGCTTCGCGCAGGAAACCGATGCGCGCACGCTGTCCGAAGTAATCGGCGACGCGGACGTGTTCCTCGGGTTGTCGGTCGGCGGCATCCTGAAGCCGGAGATGCTGAAGGCGATGGCCGCGCGGCCGCTGATTCTCGCGCTCGCCAACCCGACGCCGGAGATCTTCCCCGAACTCGCGCACGCGACGCGCGACGACGTCGTGATCGCGACCGGCCGCTCGGATTTCCCGAACCAGGTCAATAACGTTCTCTGCTTCCCGTACATCTTCCGCGGCGCGCTGGATGTGGGCGCGACGACGATCACCCGCGAAATGGAAATCGCCGCGGTTCACGCGATCGCCGGCCTCGCGCAGGAAGAGCAGAACGACATCGTCGCCGCGGCCTACGGCGGCGATGAAGTGTCGTTCGGTCCGCAATACCTGATTCCGAAGCCGTTCGATCCGCGCCTGATCGTGCGTATCGCGCCGGCCGTCGCCAAGGCGGCGATCGAAGGCGGCGTGGCGACGCGCCCGCTCGCGGATCTCGACGCGTATGTCGAGCAGCTGCAGCAGTTCGTCTACCACTCGGGCGCGTTCATGAAGCCGCTGTTCGCGACCGCACGCCAGCTCGTGCGCGACGGCGGCAAGGCACGCATCGTGTTCACCGAAGGCGAGGACGAGCGCGTGCTCCGCGCGGTGCAGGTGATCGTCGACGAGAAGCTCGCGCGCCCGATCCTGGTCGGCCGGCCGGAGGTGCTGCTCGCGCGGATCGAGCGGTTCGGCCTGCGCCTGCGTCTCGGTCAGGACGTCGAGGTGACCAATCCGGAATACGACGAGCGCTTCCCGCAATACTGGACCACGTATTGGGAACTGCGCTGCCGCGACGGCATCTCGAAGGAAATGGCGCGCGTCGAAATGCGCCGGCGCCTGACGCTGATCGGCGCGATGATGGTGCGGCTCGGCGATGCGGACGGGATGATCTGCGGGACGGTCGGCGAGTATCACAACCACCTGCGCTTCGTCGATGAAGTGATCGGCAAGAAGCCCGATGCATCGACCTACGCGGCGATGAATATTCTGCTGCTCAATCAGCGGACGGTCGCGCTCGTGGATACGCACGTGAACGACAACCCGGATGCCGAGCAGATCGCGGAATTCACGATCGCGGCCGCGCGGCAGATGGAGTGGCTGAACCTCACGCCGAAGGCTGCGCTGCTGTCGCGGTCGAACTTCGGGTCGGGCAGCGCGGCGTCGGGCGTGAAGATGCGCAAGGCGCTCGAGATCATCCGCGCGCACGCGCCGGATATCGAAGCCGATGGCGAGATGCATGGCGACTGCGCGCTCGATGAGGCGCTGCGTGCGCGGCTGCTGCCGATGTCGCCGCTGAAGGGCGCGGCGAACCTGCTCGTGTGCCCGAACGTCGATGCGGGGAACATCGCTTACAACCTGCTCAAGACGGAAGCCGGCAGCAACGTCGCGGTCGGGCCGTTCCTGCTGGGGGTCAATGCGCCGGTGAACATCCTCACGTCGAGCGCGACCGTGCGACGGATCGTGAACATGACGGCGTTGACCGTGATCGAAGCGAATCGGAACGTGGCGGGTTGAGTTTGGCCCAGGTAGTCGCATGATCGGGGCCGGCTGCGGCCGGCCCTGTCCTGCGAGCGAAGTATTAGAATCGTCGGCAATCGGCTGCCGATTCGGCGGCCGTCCCTGCTCGCGAGAAGACGCGATGAAGGTAACGATTGCATACCTCGACGAACCGCCATTTGGATGGACGGAACCGGATGGCACGGCAACCGGTGCCGACCTCGATCTCGCCGGCGAGATCCTTCGGGCGATCGGTGTCACGCGGATCGAACCTCACCTGACGACGTTCAGTGAACTGCTGCCCGGTGTCGCCGCAGGCCGCTGGGACATGAACGTTCCGCTCTTCGTTACGCCGGAACGCGCCGCCATGGTCGCGTTCAGCGTACCCGTGTGGGGAATCGCGGACGGCTTTCTCGTTCGTGCCGGAAACCCGAAGCAACTGACCGGCTATGCGTCGCTTGCCGCGCGTCCCGATGCACGTCTTGGCATCATAACCGGACAGGTACAGCACGACTCGGCGAAAGCCGCGGGCGTGAGCGAGCATCAGATCACCCTGTTCGACCGGCAAGCCGATGCAATCGACGCGGTGCGCGCCGGCGCGGTCGACGCGTACGCCAGTACTGCGCTCGGACTTCGGATCGTGGCGAAGCGGATGGGCGGCGCATTGCTCGAGGCCGTCGCGCACGAACCGGTAGCGGACCGGATACACCGCCTGCCGCCGTTGGGTGCCTTCTCGTTCAATCGACAAAACAGCGCGTTGCTCGATGCAGTCAACCGGCAGCTGCGCTCGTATCTGGGCTCGCCGGAGCATCGCGCGCGCATGGCGGGATTCGGATTGAGCAGTGCCGAAATCGATCCTGCCCTCCGCTGAAACGGTGCCGCGACGATGAGCACCGGCAACTGGAGAAAGCGCATTCGACATGGTGATGCTGGAAGCTGCGCATCGCGCACGCTTGTGCTGGTGCTAGTGCTCGCGAAAACGGGCGGCGCCGCTGGCGCGCGTCGAGACGCCGAACCGTTTTCCGGAGGGATGTTCGCCGCTCGACACGGTTTCAATACGCCGGTGCGAACTGTCGAGCAGGACTGTCGCTGACGGGTAACGGCCGGCAGCGGCGTTGAACGTCGAAGACGACACCTGGAGGCCATGACGTGACGGACACCGAAAAATACGTGATGGAGTGCATCACCAAATGGGTGTGGTCGGGCTTTAACGACCCCGATGATGTGCGGGAAATGATGGAGGACATCCTGGAGCCGGACTGCGACGCGGATCGGCTGGAAGGTTTCATCGAGTCGGAATTCGAACGCAAGGCTGCGGCAGAACGGTCCTGGCCTCGGGAGACGGATTGCGATCGGCTGGACCGCGTGTTCGATGAACTGGACGACGACGGCATCTGCGCGCTGTCGAACGCCGGATACACGATGTCGGATGGCCACTCGGACGTTTCGGAAGCCGTGCAGGACGCGCCGCAAGGGCGCTATCACGGGTACTGCTTTTATCACGGACAGGATGTCGAAAGAGCGCTGGATGGACACGGCCTCACGCTCGCCTTCGGCGACCTCGCCGGCGACGACGCGCGCGGTTCGGTAGTGGGCCGCCAGGTCGCGGAAGCGCTTGCGCGGGCCGGGTTCGAAACGTCCTGGAACGGGTCTGTCGCCAGTCGTATCGAGCTTCCATCGTTCGACTGGAAAAGACGTCATCGGTAGCATCGGGTGTATAGGCCGGGATCTGACTGGTCGGTCAACGTCAGATTGGGTCTCGGATAATACGATCGTTCGTCGCCAATGGTGGTGATCGACCCACAGCTGACTGTCATGGCAATCCATAGCGGACATAGACAGTGGCGCACCGGGGCTGCCTGCAATCCCGGCTCGGAAAACTAACGAGGTGGCGGCCAGTGCCATCATAGAACTCGCCGATCGTCTCATGCATAATTGGCAAGGTGCTGCGCGCGCCGCTCGCATCGGTCGGTCGTCGAGACGAAAGGGTGATTTTATGAAATTCTGGAGACAGTGCGAGGCAATTGTTCTTGCAATTTCGGTAATATCATTTTGTTCGGCAATCTACTTGTCTTATGACTTTGTCAATTCGCGCTCGAAGGTGCCTGATCCTTCCCAAGGCAGAGTCTATATGCATGACGTCCATGGCCAGATCGCCTACCTTAATAAGAATGAATTCCGCTCCTTGAATGGCTTGTTCTGGATAGCCGGCATTAGTTTAATAATTGGCATTGCTATTGATAGATCCAAGCGCCCCTTTCAGTAACGAGCTTTGGGTCATTTCGCATGTTTGAGTCTAGACAGATCCAGCGAGAATCCCGGCTCATGAAGTGCGCTGACTGCCGACGATGACGTGAGGGGGCGACCGTCCCTTCATGGCTGAACCCGGGCCGACGACCATCGCCTCAGGCCGACCCGCAAGGGACGTTCCGAGTTCTCCGAAGCGGACGTCTGCCGAGATTTATTGGGACTCTAGGGACGATGACCACTTAATTGGTGCCAGGGTTATCCTTTCTACTCCGAGGATTCCGCAGCGCAATAAATAGACCAACTCCGACGACGATACCGAACATCCAACTTAGCATGTGTAACGCATTGGCGGCCCGTAAGATATATGAGACACGGGCCACGCCAAGCATTCCACCACCCGACAATACTATTATCAGTATCCGTATTGCCCACCATAGCGGGGACCGATTTAACCAACTCTCATCCCGGTGCGCCCCCACAAAAGAGATTGTGGTCAGGCTCACAAAAACGGTGGAGAACCATACCCAACACCAGAAAAATGCTAGCAATATAGAATCACCAGGAGCGTACATAGGGACTCTCGGTTGTCTGCGGCTCAGCGCCTATTAGAAAATCCGCCTAGCGTTGTGGCATTCACTTCGTAGTCGGTTGCGATTGTAATGCCACAGTTTATAACGCACAGATTGTTGACGATCTACCAGGTGCCGTTGAACGGCCCTTCTTGGCCGACACCTGCCCGACGCGATCGGCCGCCCCCGACCCGAAGCAGCCGCTATCACTTGCCGAAAGCCGACATTCGTCGTGTCAGTCGGTCTCGCATTGTTGACGATTGCGGATTTTGCGTTGCTGCTCGATGGCGGCAACACCGCCGCGGGTACCATTATTTTCCGTATTCCGCGACAAGTGTGTAGATCAGATCTTCAAATCCTTCGACACTTTCATCGCCGCAGAAGCAGCAAACATCCATTCGCCCATCGTCAAAAACATCGACCTCAACGCGCATTCCTACGAGCGTTACCGAAACCAATATGGCGTCACTGCGATGTCGCGAAAGTGCGTAATAAAGTCGTTTGGCATCCAGTGTTTCGAGCAGTTTGTATACAGGATGACCCATGACTCCTCAAAACTTTTCTTCCAATAACTTTGATGCAGCTTTCAAACATCTATTTTAGACGAAGCTCGGAACTGGCCCGTAGACTGAGGGGCATCACGGACAGTTACTCTTGCTGCAAATGTGTCTCGCTTCGGGCGCATCGACGCAGCCTCCGGATATGTCGCACTTTGGTTTCTAAAATTTATCGCTATTAATCTGGCCCCTCCTTTTCATATTTCTCGTACGGCACAAATAACCGCTCAACCATATCCACACCCGGACTAAATGCCGCACCGACGAGAATCAAGATGATCTGCAGCATAAGATTTAGGTGCCCCCATATCAAATACAAACCCACGCCAAAAGAAACCCATGTCAACAGAAACACAAGACACCGGAGGCGATGTCTCCGATACTGAGATCTTGACAATTTCGGCGGCGTCGGCCACGAGTCACGGAAGATCTTCAACATCATTCTTCCCCTCTATCATTAATTCCCAAGCGACGGATAAATCACCCACGGGCTAACCATAGAGCCAACCCATACCCCGGTTGCAAACGATCAACTTATCAGAGCACCGACTGTGAGGCTGGTCATGGCCGATTCGGGAAGCTGATCGGGACCGCCATCGAACTGAGACTTCCGTCGAATGGATCAAGTTTGTCGATGCCGAACCCCATAAATCTCGGTCTTCCAGTCGAGCAGCAATTCCGCGACGCGTCTGGAATGTCCTGGATTCGTGCCCAGACCCATGCTCTCAGTCGCAACATTGTCGAGGTATGCTGCAATGGACGACGCGTCCAATCCCTCCTGCAACATGGCGAAAACCTTGGGCAGATACCCTTGATATTCGTCGCGTGCCGCGGGGCTGGATGCGACGCCGATTGGGTCCCATACGTAGTACAGAACCTCATCCAATCTCCTGTAAAGCGCTAACTCGGTATCGGCCAATTTTTGCCCCATCGCACCTTTCCTCCTGCCCGCGCCAAGCCATCGATGGACCGGCACAGCAATTGTCAATGATCTAGCCGTCGACGTCGACCGACTGCTCATGGCCACCCGCCGCCCCCTCACCCGCGGAGGAAGCGATGATCGGCCCCACGAACGGCAGTCTGGGCGTGCAATTCGCCCCTCGTCCGAAAACACTTGACCTTGTCACAGTGACAAGGCGTCCACTGTCGGGCGAGGAGGCGTTCATGACCCATCACTATCCCCCGACTTCCCGTCACGCACTGACCACGGCACTCGAGCATCCGGACGCTTCGCTCCGCCTTGCGGCTGCGCTGGGTGCCGGCACGGCTCCCGATCCAGGCCAGATCACGCTACTGGTGAAGCGTTGCGGTGTCGAACCGGATTTCTTCGTTCGCGACATGCTCACCTGGGCGCTCACCCGGCATGCGCAGGACCTGACATTGCCATTGCTGCTTGACGAGCTGCGCTCGCCGTTGGCGCAAGCGCGTAGCCAGGCGCTGCATACGCTCTCGAAGATCGGCGACCCCGCAACCTGGTCAGCGATCACGAGCGGGCACCTACATGACCCCGATCCGGAGGTGGCACGAACTGCGTGGCGCACCGCGGCGGGGCTGGTGCCGACCTGGCGACGAGCCGCCCTGGCACGCGAACTGGTTCGCGAGCTGGGCCGCGGCGACAAGGACCTCAAGCGCAGTCTGAGCCGGGCCTTACTCATGCTTGGAGACGACGCCATGGCCCCGCTCGATGCGGCGGCCCGACACACGAACCCGGCGGTTCGCGTTCATGCCTGCGCGAGCCTCAGGCTCATTGCGGACCCGGAGAGTGCGTTTGTGCTCGATCCAGCCGATGCGTGGCGCGCAAGTGCACCGTTGCCCTACGCCGATGAATAGGCGGGTTGACGGCGATCGATGTGATGAGCCACGTTTTGGCCGAGGTGATGGAAGCCGTTGGCGGTTTGTTAGAATTTTCGAGGCTCGATGGGAGCCAAGGCCGAGACACGACGCGGCGTGAACCAGATGACACCGGAGACAAGTGATGCGCATCAGCGAGTTGGCCAATCGTTCCGGCGTCAGCGCGCGCATGCTGCGGCACTACGACGCGATCGGACTGGTCAGCCCATCGGGACGTACGGAAGCGGGATACCGCGAGTATTCGCAAGCCGATGCCTTGCGCCTGTTCCAGGTGGAGAGCCTGCGTTCGCTGGGCCTTGGGCTGGCCGAGGTGCGTCAGGCGCTCAGCCAACAGGCGCCTCACCCCGATGTGCTCATTGACGCGCTGATGGTTCGCAGCCGCGAGCGGCTGGCCGCAGAGCAAGCGTTGCTTTGCCGGCTGACTTCTGTGTCCGCCACCTCTCCCGAGGATTGGTCAGCAGTGCTTGAGGTCGTGCATCTGTTGAAAGGACTGGAGTCGACGCATGCGCCTGAGAGACAGCGTGCTGCGTTTGACGCGGCGTCCAGCGATGCCCCGCTTGCAGCACTCATCGCCCACGCACTGCTCCAGGAACAGGAGCCGAATGTCGCAGGTGCGCTGCACTGGGCGCTGGGAAGAACCGTAGGCAGCGGCGCCAGCGTACTTGGCGCGGCGCTTCAACAGCCCGATCCGGCAGTACGCGAACGGGCCGTGCTCGCGCTGGCGAAACTCGGCGGTTCCGATGCGGTGGAGACCTTGCGTGGCTCGCTCCTCGACCCCGCGGAGCGCGTGCGGTATCGCGCCGCGCGGGTGCTGGGCGGATGGGGGATACGCGACGCCATTCCCCTGCTGATCGAGCAGGTCCTTGGCGGGACTCACGATGTCGAGGCGGCCGATGCGTTAGCCGATTTGGCGGAAGACCCCGCGATCGCAAGGCAAATTGTGGAGCGCTTTGAAGCAGCGATCTCGGACGGTCGAGCCGATGTCCAGACCCGTGTACGTGTTTGTCAGGCGCTCGCCGAATTCAATGGCACGGCGTCGGCCCTGCTTGCCCGGCTGGCCACCGATCCCGACCCGTCCGTGGCGCGCAATGCGCGTTACGTGATCGGTATTCGCAACGACGCGCCAACGTAGTCGAGTTTGAGTTTGATAGTCGGCCTCTTCCTTGGAGGCGAATGCCCTCGTTTCCTGTCTCTCCCGGATCTGTCGGCGGGGAAATAGTCTGCTCGCTTGCTCGGCAGCAGACGTGCGCTTGTCCGGGAGGGTCTCATATCAGGAGCGGCCGGAGATAGCCGAGAAGCCAGCATTTCGACTTCAGACGCCAAATGTCAGCTGGTGGCCGGCTAACGCCGCACGCGGTCGACCGTCACCGACCCATCTCGGTCGTACGACGCCGGTGCCCGTCGACGGCCGCTTTCGAAGCACAGAAGCCGCCCGACGGAGGGATCGCGGAAAGCAGACTAAACGGCTTGTTGTTGGCGCAGGAACTCCAGCACCATCCGGTTGAATCGCTCCGCGTGCTCCCATTGCGCCCAGTGCCCGCAGCGCCCGAACACATGCAGATCGGCGTTCGGCATACCCCAAACGAGCCGCAGGCCGACATCCATCGGCACGAAACGGTCATCGCGCCCCCAAATCACGAGCGCGGGCGCCTTGATTTCGTTCAGCCGGTGACCGTAGTCTGGAAATTGCTTCGGATTGGCCGCCAGACTCTTCACGAAGTTCTCGAGATGATCGCGCCGCGCCAGCATATTATCGAGCCGCGTCTGCATCAGCTCTTCCGTCATCGTGCTCGCATCGTAGACGAACACATTGAGCATCTTCTTCAGGTTCTCGAGCGTAGGGTTGCGATACAGCCCTTGCAGCAGCTTGATGCCTTCGGTCGGCATCGGCACAAACTGGCTCGGACCGCCCGTGCCGCCGCCCATCAGCACCAGCTTGCCGACGCGCTCCGGATACGACAACGCGAAGGCCACCGCGCTATGCCCGCCCATCGAGTTGCCGACGAGATGCGCGCGTTCGATGCCGAGCGTATCCAGCACGCCTTTCAGCACGCGCGCGTTGAGGTCGGAGCGCGAGCCGGTGCAGACGATCGAATCGCTCTTGCCCCAGCCGGGACAGTCGACGAGGATCACGCGATAACCCGCGTTCGCGAACGCGTCCACATTGCGATGGAAGTTCGCCCAGCCGCTCGCGCCCGGGCCGGAGCCGTGCAGCAGAACGAGCGTTTCCTTGCCCGCGCCGGTGTCGTTGTAGTGCACGCGCAGTTCCGTGCCGCCTTCCACCACGTTCACGTACTTGCTGGTCGCGGCTTCGCTATGAGTCACAGTGTCAGTCATGTCGAGATCCTTCGTCAGATTGATTCGGTTCCAAACGTGCGCGAGCCGTCGGCCGACTCGCGCGGAAATTTCCCGACCACCGCGAGCGCGCCGAGCGCCGCGATCACGATGAGCGGAATGCTGGAGATCACGAGCATCGACGCGCTCTGGCCGAGCGCAAACAGTTGCCCGGCGATCAGCGGGCCTACCATCGAGCCGACGCGGCCGACGGCCACCGCCGCGCCGACGCCCGTGCCTCGAACCCGCGTCGGATACGTTGCACCGGCGAGCGCGTACAGCACTGACTGCGTGCCGACGAGAAACAGGCCCGCCAGCAGGCCGCCCAATGCCATCGACGTGCTGCCGTTCGCGCTGGCGAGCGCAAGCAACGCAGTCGCGATGCCGGTATACATGCCGACCACGACCACCCGCTTGCCGATGCGATCCATCAGGCCGGCGATCACGATCGCACCGACGCCGCCGCCGATGTTGAACATCATCTGCACGATGCTTGCCTGTACCGGCGTGAGGCCGCGCGAGAGCACCATCGACGGCAACCAGTTCATCAAGAAGTACAGCACGATCAGCGTCCCCAGATAGCTGATCCACAGCGCGATGGTCGTCACCGCACGCCCGTCACTGAAGAGCGCGCGCACGATGCCGTCCTTCGACTCATGGGTCGCACCCTGGCCAGCCGCGACGAAGTGCGTCGACTCCTTAATGAAAAGCGCCAGCAGCGGCAAGGTCAGCAGCGGGCCGATCCCGCCGACATAGAAGATATGCCGCCAGGCCTCGACGCTCGGGCTGACGATGCCGATTACCGCCGCGAGCGCCGCTCCGAAGGGCATGCCGCAGTACATCGCGCCGACCGCCGTGCTGCGTTGTCCGGGCGCCGCCGCCTCCGCACACAGCGCGATCAGGTTCGGCATCGCAGCGCCGAGACCGAGGCCCGTGAGAAAGCGCGCGACGAGCAGGCTCTGCAGATCCCACACCTGGGTCGTTGCGATCGAGAATATCCCGAACAGTGCGACCGACATCATCAGCACGCGCTTGCGGCCGATGCGATCCGCGAGCCTGCCGCCAATCGCCGCGCCCGGCAACAGACCGAGCGCGCCGATGCCGAATGCCCAGCCGAGCTGCGCGGCAGCGAGATGAAACTCGCGTGCCATGCGCGGTGCGGCGATGCCGGTGGATTGCAGATCGAGCCCTTCGAGGAGCGCGACTGCGAAGCACAGGCCGATGGTGATGGCGCCGCCGGCGCGCGGGGGGGAAGCCGTTGACGTTTTCATTGATGTCTCCAGGTTGAACGATGCAGCGCTCTTCATGGCGCGTGGCATACCGAATGGTTCAGGCGCGTGCTTCGCGCTTCTTCAGATCGAGCGCGACGTCGACGATCATGTCTTCCTGACCGCCCACCATGCGTCGCTTGCCGAGCTCGACGAGAATGTCGACGGCTTTCAGGCCGTACTTCTTCGCCGCGATTTCAGAATGCCGCAGGAAGCTCGAATACACGCCCGCATAGCCGAGCGCGAGCGTTTCGCGGTCCACCCGCACCGGTCGGTCCTGCAACGGGCGGACGATATCGTCGGCCGCATCGAGCAGGCGATAGAGATCGGTGCCGTGATGCCAGCCAAGGCGCTCGGCCGCCGCGATGAACACTTCGAGCGGGGCATTGCCCGCTCCCGCACCCATGCCCGCCAGGCTCGCATCGATGCGGTCGCACCCCTCCTCGACCGCAACGATCGAGTTGGCCACGCCGAGGCTCAGGTTGTGATGGGCATGCATGCCCGTGTGGGTCTCGGGGCGAAGGACGGCCTTGAGCGCCCTGAAGCGCGCACGGATGTCGTTCATGTTCATCGCGCCGCCGGAATCGACCACGTACACGCAGGTCGCGCCGTAGCTTTCCATCTTCTTCGCCTCGATAGCGAGGTGGTCGGGCGCGGTCATGTGGCTCATCATCAGAAAGCCGACGGTATCCATGCCGAGGCTGCGCGCATATTCGATGTGCTGCTTGGAAATGTCCGCTTCCGTGCAATGGGTCGCGACACGTACGACACGCGCGCCCGCGTCGTACGCGGCCTTCAGGTCGTGAATCGTGCCGATGCCGGGCAGCAGCAGCGTCGCGATTTTCGCGTGCTTCACCACATCGGCTACCGCCTCGATCCATTCCAGATCACTGTGGGCGCCGAAGCCGTAGTTGAAGCTCGAACCCTGCAGGCCGTCGCCATGTGCGACCTCGATGCTGTCGACCTTCGCTTCATCCAGCGCGCGGGCAATGTCCTGCACGTTCTGAATCGAATACTGATGACGGATCGCGTGCATGCCGTCGCGCAGCGTCACATCGGAGATATAGAGTTTTTTGTCCATGATCGAGTGCTCCTTGCTTCAGGCGTTCACGAGCGACGCAGCCATGCGTTCGGCCGTTGCCAGCGCGGCGGAAGTCATGATGTCGAGATTGCCCGCGTAGGCCGGCAGATAATGGGCCGCGCCTTCCACTTCGATGAAGATCGAGGTCTTCAGTCCGCTGAAACGGCCGAGTCCGGGAATATGCAACGGCGCAGCGGAGGGGATGTCGTCGAACTGCACGGATTGCTTCAGGCGATAGCCGGGCACATAGGCCTGGACCGCCGCGGCCATCTGATCGACGGACGTTTCGATCAGCGTCCGGTCTGCCGCTTCGGACAGCACATAGACCGTGTCGCGCATCATGAGCGGAGGCTCGGCCGGGTTGAGCACGATGATCGCCTTGCCCTTGCCGGCACCGCCGACCGCTTCGATCGCCTTCGACGTCGTCTCGGTGAACTCGTCGATGTTGGCGCGCGTGCCAGGTCCCGCCGACTTGCTGCTGATCGACGCGACGATCTCCGCGTAATGCACCTTCGCGACCCGCGACACTGCCGCGACCATCGGGATCGTCGCCTGTCCGCCGCACGTGACCATGTTCACGTTCGGCGCATCGAGTTGCGCGTCGAGGTTCACCACCGGCACGCAGTACGGGCCGATGGCAGCGGGCGTCAGATCGATCATGCGGATGCCTGGCTTGAGCGTGCGCAGGAACGCGTCGTTCGCCACATGTGCGCCGGCAGACGTCGCATCGAAAACGAAGTCGATCTGGTCGAACACGGGCAGGCGCGCAAGCCCTTCCACGCCGTCATGCGTCGTCGCCACGCCGAGCTTCGCCGCGCGCGCGAGACCGTCCGAGGCCGGATCGATGCCGACCATCGCCGCGACCTCGAGATGCCGGCTGCGACGCATGATCTTTATCATCAGGTCGGTGCCGATGTTGCCCGATCCGATGATCGCGGCTTTGCACTTGGTGTTGTCTGCTGCCATGGAAATGTCTCCGTCCGTCATTCGCTGAAACTGGCGCGCACACCGCCGAGCCCTTCGATGTGTGCCGTATAAGTGCCGGCCGCGTTCACCGCGACCATCGGGCCGAGCGCACCCGTCAGCACGATGTCGCCGGCGCGCAGCGGCGTGCCGAGTCGAACCATCCGATCCGCGAGCCACGCAGCCGCATTCAGTGGATTGCCGAGGCACGCACTTCCATTGCCGCGTGAAAGCACTTCGCCGTCCTGCGTGAGCGTCATGGCACACGCGCTCAGCTCGATATCGCGCAGCAGCACCGGCCGGCTACCGAGCACGAACAGCGCGCTCGACGCGTTGTCCGCGACGGTGTCGAAAAACCGGATATCCCAGTCGCGAATGCGACTGTCGACGACCTCGATCGCGGCCACCGCATACGCGGTCGCCGAGATCAGATCCGCGAAGGTGTGTTTCTCGGCGGTCAGGTCGCGTTCGAGCACGAGTGCGATCTCCGCTTCGACCTTCGGCTGAATCAACGATGCGAGCGGCATCGGCTGGCTGTCGCCGTAAGCCATCGACGCGAACAACGCGCCGAAGTCGGGCTGATCGACGCCGAGTTGCTTCTGCACCGCGGGCGAAGTCAGGCCGATCTTCCTGCCGACGATGCGCTCGCCGTTCGCCGCGCGCAAGTCGTTGTTGATTTGCTGGATCGCGTACGCGAGTGCCGGATCGCCTTCGGGACACGTATCGCGCAGTGGCGCGATCGTCCGACGCAAGGACTGCGCCTCACGCAGGCGCGCGGCCATCGAAAGAATGTTGCTGTCATCCGACATGGTTCTATCTCCTGGAAAGAGTCCGTTCTCGCGCGTGCATCGCGCCGAAGCCCGCGATCCATTCCGGAATCGCACGGTAGTAATCGATCGATGCCTCGTAACGACCGCTCGCCGCAAGCGCACCGAATGCCGCAACCCACGTGCGGATCTCATGTGCGGACTTGCCTGCCTCACGCGTGATCGCTTCGTTCATGAAGCCATCGGCGGCGGTGAGTTCACCGCGTTCGAGCAGTTCGAGAAATTTCTGGTCCCATGCGGGATTGAGCGGATGCAGCCGGCTGTCACCCGCCGCGAATGCCTTGGCCGCCGCGACGGTGCGCGACTGCCGCGCATTGCGCGACTCCGGCGACGGGTTGCGCCCCGCGATCAACCGTTCCGCGACGACATCGTCCGCGCCCGAGATTTCCGGCACCGGCGGCTCATGCGAAATACCGCCCGAGCCGATCAGCAACACGCGCCGCGGCATGCGCGCGACGGCACGGCCGATCGCATCGCCGAGCAGCCGGGCGCGGCGGCACGACGCCATCGGCGGCGCAACCGAGTTGATGAAAACGGGCACCACTGGATAACGGTCGATGCCACCGGTGAGTACCTCGAGCGCCTGCGCGCAGCCGTGATCGACCTGCATGCGATACGAAACGGCTACGTCGATATCGCTCGCGAGTGCGGCATCGGCGAGCGCGAGCGCCACATCGCGCGCGACGGGCAACGGGCCGGCCGCGCTGCCGAAATCGCCGATGGCCGTCGCACTCACGCCGATGCAGAACTGCGGCATCACGTCGTAGAAAAATCCGTTGTAGTGGTCCGGCGCGAACACGATCACCAGCTCCGGATCGAACGCATCGACCCGCTCGCGCGCCGCGCGCTGCACCAGTTCGACTTCCGCGACGACTTCCGGACTGGGGTCGAAATACCCGTGCAAGGGCGTGTGCGACATGCATTCGAGATGAATCGGCATCTCAGGCCCCTACCAGGTCGGCGGCGTGCGCGAACGTCGCGCCATTGGCCGTCGCGCCCGTTGCCATCACAAGCGACAGCCGTTGCGCAAGCTGCGACACGCAACCCGATACACATTGCGGCGAGCACATGCCGGCCACGAAGCGGTCGGGCCGCAACAGCACGACCGATTCGGGCACGCGCGCGAACCAGTCGCGCAGGCGTGAGTCGACATCGCCAACGGCGATCACGTCGTCGGGCACGTCGTCGTGGAAAGCGAGCTGCGGGTCGGGCTTCGCGATCACGAAACACCCCCCAAGCGCGTTCCAGATGCGGCGTGCCTCGGGAGTCAGGCCGAAGGTCGGGTCCGTGCCCCACCCCACGATCGCGAAGCGGTTGCCGATCGCATCGTCGAGCCGGACGATGCTGCCATCCACCAGACGCACGCGTGGCTGGATGAACATGCGACCCACAGGAGTGCCAGCCTGCGCATCGCGGCCGTGCACCATCCGCCCGATCAGCGATTCACGTTTCTCGCTCATCAAACCGACCAGCCTGCCGAACGCGCCGTGTCCGCGCTTCGCGATCATGCGCGAGAGCAGCCCTTCGGACCGCGTGCGTCGCGCCAGAAGCACGACGCCCTCTTCATAGCGCGGCATCGGCTTGAAGCGCATCTCGACGAAATAGCGCTTCATGGAGGGCAGCACATCGAAGCAGCGCACGAACGCGTCACGCACTTTCGATCCGAAGAAGCTCGTCGGCGCGAAGATATCGCCCGCGACTTCCGACAGGTGGATCATCGAGCGCGCATGGGCACGCCGCTCCGTCGTGTAGGTACCGAGCAGCGCGTCGTGCGCGGTGCCTTTCACGACCATCGCAAGCTTCCAGCCGAGATTGCTCGCGTCGCGAATGCCGCTGTTGTAGCCCTGCCCCTGCCACACCGGCATGATGTGCGCTGCGTCCCCCGCGAGCAGGATGCGCTTGACGCGGAACGTGCTCGCGAGCCGCGCGTTGTGCGTATAGACCCGCCGGCGAATGTAGTCGACCTTGTCAGGATCGTCGACGACCCCGCGCACCAACGCCGCCATGTTCTCCGGCTTCGACAGTTCCTCCTCCGTCTCGCCCGGCATCACCATGAATTCGAAGCGCCGGATGCCGTGCGGCAGCGCCGCCGAAACGTAGGGACGCCGCGCGTCGCAATGCAGATAGACATGCGGAGAGCCGATCGGGTCGTTGCGCACGTCGATCACGATCCATTGATTCGGCTTCGTGCGGCCTTCGAACGGCACGTCGAGCGCGCGGCGCACAAAACTGTTGCCGCCGTCCGCGCCGACCATGTACGCGGCGCGAATCGTTGTCTTCGCACCGTTCGCGTCTGTCACGTCGAGGGTCACCCCGCTCTCGTCCTGCGCGAAGCTGTCGACGCTGTGGCCAAGCAGCGTCGATACATTCCCGAAACGCCCGAGACCGCGGTACAGAATCTGATCGGCGAGCGGCTGGATGAAGGCATTGCGGCGTGGCCAGCCGAACTCGTCGGTGCGCGGCTCGATCGACGCGAAGCACTTCCCTTTCAGCGTGAAGCGCATCCAGTGATTCGGCGTGGTGTGCGGCAGCAGCTCGTCGACAAGGCCGACCGACTGGAATACGCGCAGTGCTTCGTCGTCGAGGCCGATGGCGCGCGGATAGTCGATGATCTGCGCGAGCTTCTCGATAACGACGACGCGCACGCCCTGCAGGCCGAGAATGTTCGCGATCATCAGGCCGACCGGGCCCGCGCCGATGATGGCGACATCTGCGTCGATCGAACGATGTGTCGTTTCGTGAGGATGAGCGCGGCCGTTGCCGGCCGCCGGTTCAAAGGCGGGGCGCATGCTTGTCTCCTGACTGGGCTTGTCCGATGTGCTGAACCGACGAAGCGCCTGGCTCTCGATCGTTCAGCTTATGAGCGCAGTTTATGGACGGCGGAAAACACCCTCAACAAAATCTCCGGAATGTGCATAGAATGCACATTATTGATTTCAATGGGATTTTTCCGTGACGACCTACACGAACGTGCGCGGACTGGCGCGCGGCCTCCAGGTACTGCGGGCTCTGAATGCGATGGAAAACGGACGCGCGACGAGTCAGCAGATCGCCGATCTGACCGGCCTGCATCGCACTACGGTGCGCCGCCTGCTCGAAACGTTGATGGAGGAAGGATTCGTGCGCCGCAGCACATCGGACGACAGCTTCCGCCTGACGCTCGCCGTGCGTTCCTTGAGCGAAGGCTTCACCGATACCGAGCGCATCGCCACCGTGGCGCCGCCGATCATGGGGCAGCTGCTGCAGCGCGTCGCGTGGCCATCCGATCTGACCACGCCCGATGGCGACGCGATGATCATCCGCGAGACGACGCACCGCTTCAGCCGGCTGTCGTTTCATCGCGCGATGGTAGGGCGGCGTTTGCCGATGTTGCTGACGGCTGCGGGCCGCGCCTACTTCGCCATGTGCCCCGATGAGGAGCGCGAGGATATTCTGGACCTGTTGCGCTCCGGCGCGGGCGGTGAAGAACAACAGGCGCTCGCGAGAAACGATACGCTCGTGCGCAAGCTGATCCGGCGTGTGCGCGAGGATGGTTTCGGATCGAATCACGGCGACTGGACCGCGCAGGCGAAAATCGGCGCGGTGGCAGTCGCGATCAGCGCGGACGAACGCGTGATCGCCAGTCTCAATGTCGTCTTCCTGTCGCGCGCGGTAAGTCTCGAAGATGCCACTCGCCGCTATGTGCCCGAGCTGCAAAAAGCAGCATTGGATATCGCCGAAGCATTGAGGCAGGAACCAGCAACGCGTCCCCGTGCATCAACGTAGGCACCTGGACCGGCTGAATGTCGTGAACGGAGCCGAACGGTCACGCAAATGACTATGTGCCGACCGCGCCGGACAATCGCGGCGGCATTCGGAAAACGCGGCGCATCGGTGACCCGTGATCGGATCGATCTCGTCACGTCATGCGCCGCAATTCATGCCTGGATCGGCGACGCGCTACAGAACGCGCTACAGCACCCGCTCCAGCGCACTCGCGAACCGCGCAACCGCCGCATCGACATCATTCAGCTTGTCCAGCCCGAACAAGCCGATCCGGAAAGTCTTGAAATCCGCCGGCTCATCGCATTGCAACGGCACGCCGGCCGCGATCTGCATGCCGACATCGGCGAATTTCTTGCCGGACCGGATATCGTCGTCATCGGTATAACAGACGACGACGCCCGGTGCCTCGAAGCCTTCGGCCGCGACACTCCGGAACCCCTTCTCGGCGAGCAACGCACGAATCCGCGTGCCGAGCTCCAGTTGTTCCGCCCTCACCTTGTCGAAGCCGTACGCGTCCGTTTCCTTGATCACGTCGCGCAGCGTCGCGAGGCTGTCCGTGGGCATCGTCGCGTGATACGCGAACCCGCCGTTTTCGTACGCTTCCATGATCTGCAGCCACTTGCGCAGATCGCACGCGAAACTGGTGCTCGTCGTCGCATCGATGCGCTCGCGGGCGAGCGCACCGAGCATCACCAGCGCACAGCCGGGCGACGCGCTCCAGCCCTTTTGCGGTGCGCTGATCAGCACGTCGACACCGCTCGCCTCCATGTCGACCCAGATCGTGCCGGACGCGATGCAATCGAGCACGAACATGCCGCCGACCGCATGCACGGCGTCGGCGACCGCACGCAGATACGCATCGGGCAGCATCATCCCCGACGCGGTTTCGACGTGCGGCGCGAACACCAGATCCGGCTTGTGCTCGCGAATCGCCGCAACGACTTCATCGATCGGCGCCGGCGCAAAGGCGGCCTGTCTGCCCGCTTCGACCGGACGCGCCTTCAGCACGATCGACTCGGACGGAATGCTGCCCATGTCGAAAATCTGCGACCAGCGGAAACTGAACCAGCCGTTGCGGATGACGAGGCACTTCCTGTTCGTCGCGAACTGCCGGGCCACGGCTTCCATGCCGAACGTCCCGCTGCCCGGGACGATTGCGACCGCCTTCGCGTTGTAGACCTTCTTCAGCGCAGCGGAAATGTCGCGCATCACGCCCTGGAAGCGCTGCGACATGTGATTGATCGACCGGTCGGTGTACACGACCGAGTATTCGAGAAGCCCGTCGCGGTCGACATCGGGAAGTAATCCTGGCACGTTCGCCTCCGGTAAAGGACATGGGATGAGCGCGAGCGGTGTTCATGAGCGGATGCCGCTGCGCCGATGCAACGCTGCTTTTCTCTGATAGACGAACGATTCTAACGAAAGCTGTCCGCTCGTTGGAAATTTCGGCGCTTGTCTCATGCACGGCACATCCGGTGTCGTGCGCGCGACGGGTAGCCGCGCTATGGACGCGATGCCAGCAACCTGATCCCAGCGACCCCGAATACGACGGCCAGACACCCGTCCAGTGCCTTGTGGGTTCGCATGTAGATCCTTCGAACCGGCTCCATGGAAAACAGCCATGCATAACCGGCGAACACGCCGCACCCAATGGCCGCACAACCCACGACCAGTGCACCTTGTGACTGCCGGGTGCCGCCGGACGACAGCGCAACGATCGAAACCCACACGAGGATCGCCTTCGGATTGATGAGATGAAGCATCGCACCGCGGCAATAGATGCTGGTCAACGTCGGCGTTCGCGCCGTTTCGGATACGGCGGGCGGCACCCGTCCGAGCGCATTGCGCGCCGACTTGAATGCAAGCCACAAGAGATACAGTCCGCCGAAAATCCTGATCGCGACGATGAACGGGGCATACGCGATCAGCGCAGCCGATACGCCCAGCACGGCCACACTCGCCCACAACATCGAACTCGACAGGACGCCAAGCGAGAACGTCAATGCCGCCTTTCGGCCGTGATTCGCCGCGATGGACATGATGGCGAGATTGCTCGGTCCGGGGCTCGCGGTACCGACGAAATAGATTGCATAGGCAAACAGCAGGTCGGTCGCGAGGTGGGCATTGGCCGTCATGTTCTGGATTCCGCAACGAAAAGTGGCCGGATGATCGGACACAGGCGCAGCCGGCGAAAGAGGCAATATCGCCATCTTCCGTTGAATTTCGGACAAGCCGGCGAGACCGCATCGATGCACGCTACCGCGCCGTTGTCGACGCGCTCCGCCGCAAACGAGGCGGAGCGCGTCGCCCGTCACGCGCGCAACGGTCTCAACCCGGCACGCACTTCATTCGCGAAGATCATCGGTTCTTCCCATGCCGCGAAGTGCCCGCCTGTTGCCGGTTTGTTGAAGTAAATCAGATTGTGATAAGCCCTCTCGGTCCAGCTCCGCGGCGCCTGGTAGTTTTCCCCCGGAAACGCGCTCACCGCCGCCGGCACGCCGACGTCGGCCGCTAGGAAGAAGTTCGCATGCGATTCCCAGTAGAAACGCGCCGCCGAGACGCCCGTGTTCGTGAGCCAGTAAAGCGTGATGTCGTCGAGCACGTCGTCCCGTGTCAGCGCGCCGGCCGAGTGGCCGTTGACCGGGCGACCCTGCACGGCCGCGCTCAGCGCTGCCGCCGGCTGGCCGTAACCGTCTCCGTGGTCGAGCAGCCACGAAGCCAGCGCGACGGGCGAATCGGCGAGTCCGTACAACGTCTGCGGGCGCGTACCCATTTCAATCGCGTAACCGCGCTTCCTCTTGAAATTGGCGCTCAGCTGTTCATATGCGTGCCGCTCTTCGTCCGACAAGCCGGCAGGTGCGGGATCGCCGGCCGTCAGCGACTTCAGAATTTCCGCCGGCACGGACGCCGGGAAATTCACATGAATGCCCATCAACTCAGGCGGCGCCTGTTTCGCCATGATGTTCGTGACGATGCCGCCGAGGTCCCCGCCCTGCGAAGCAAAGCGCGCGTAGCCGAGCCGTTTCATCAGCGTCACCCATGCGCGCGCCGTGCGCTCCGGCCCCCATCCCGTCGTCGTGGGTCGCGCCGAAAAACCATAGCCGGGCAGCGACGGAATCACGAGATGGAACGCATCCGACGCCGGCGCGCCGTACGCAGTCGGATCGACGAGCGGCGCGATGATCTTGAACTGCTCGATGATCGAGCCGGGCCAGCCGTGGGTCACGATCAACGGCATCGCATTCTCGTGCTTCGAACGCACATGGATGAAGTGGATGTCGAGGCCATCGATTTCGGTCACGAATTGCGGGTACGCATTCAGCGTCGCTTCGCACTTGCGCCAGTCGTAGTCGCTCGCCCAATACCGCGCGAGCGCCTGAATGGTCGCAAGCTGAATGCCCTGCGACTCGTCGGCCACGGTCTCGCGGTCCGGCCAACGCGTCGCGTTGATGCGCTGCCGCATGTCGGCGAGCTGCGCGTCGGGCACATGCACCCGGAATGGCCGGATCGCCGATCTGTCGCCGCGTGCGGGTTCCGCGGTGCCGATTGCCGGGCTGGTCTGCGCGAGCGCCAGGCGGCTCAGCGAGCCGGCCGCCAGTGCGGCGGCCGCGATACCGACAAAGCGCCGGCGCGACAACGACGTCGTCACGTTGCGACCGGCACCGGCAGGCGCGCTTTCGGCGCCCGACATCAGGAGCGGCCGATCATCGGCAGCGTTCGTTTTCATATCACACACCTTTCAAGGAAAGATTTCATCGCACCCTTACATGCATATGCACATGTTGCGATCAAGAAAATGCGCGTTCATGCGACGACTGCCGGCCCCGATCGGCAAGCCGAATGTTCGGCAACGGCCGGGCAAGCCCGCGCATCACGCAGCCGCGGCACGCCAATCGTCCGCGCCCGCGTCATATCCGGCCACCGGCTGCGCGACGCGTTCGTGAACATGCGCGGTCGGCGTACGGTCGATCATCAGGCTCAGCAATTCCGAGCGGTTATAGTGACCGGCCGCGTCCATCAGCATCTTGCGACGGTCGATCAGCGAGAAGTCCAGATCGACGATGACCTCGCCCTCGCCCGATCGAAGCGGCTCGGCCATCAACATGCCGTCGGGCGACACGATCGTCGTGAAGCAGCCGCCCGAGATCGGGCCGATCGCGCAGCCGGTGTCCTTCATGATTTGCGCCTGCTGGTCGGCATCCAGCCACGCCGTTGCATTGACGACGAACGCGCCGGACTCGAGCGCATGCTGCCGGATGTTGATCTCCATGCGCTGCGCGAAGCCTTCCCCGAAGGCCGAACCCGGATACATCGCCGAATGAATCTGCTCGCCGTCGGCGATCATCGCGTAGCGCGCGAGCGGATTGTTGTGCTCGAAACACGCGAGCTGCCCGATACGGCCGACGGCGCTGTCGACCGCCCGCAGCCCCGATCCGTCGCCCTGCCCCCAAACCATGCGCTCGAAGTGCGTCGGCGTGATCTTGCGACGGCGCTGGATCAGTTGCCCGTCCGCGTCGAACAGCAATTGCGCGTTGTACAGCGTGCCGCCGTCGCGCTCGTTGACGCCGATGGACACGACCATGCCGGCCTTGCGTGCTGCTTCGCCGATCGCATCGGTCGCGGCGGACGGCACGGTGACGGCCTGTTCCAGCAGCCGAAGATGCTCGGTACCGGACAGCAGTTCGATGCCCGTCTGAACGGCCGCGAAATACGGGTAATAGGGGACGACCGTTTCGGGAAAAGTGGCGAATTGCACACCTTGCCGGCCAAGGTCGTGGATCTTCTCCACGACCTTGGCGACGGTGGCTTCACGACTGTAGAGCACCGGGCTGAACTGGACAGCGGCGGCCTTGACGACTTTCATGACACACTCCTTGGACAATGCGCGGTGCGGCACTCCGCTCGCGACTGGCGCATTGGAGCAGGCGAACGTATCCCGTTCTTGTCGGAAAGTCGGCGATGTGTATGCGTACGTATCCGCGTCTGTTGCAGATACTTCGGGATACAAATGGAGCACCAGGAGCGGCGCGATTCCATTGCGATCGGCAACGCGACGTCGCGACGCTCAATCGCGCCGATCGCGTGGTTCGGCTTGCACGCTCTTTGCCGCAGCACGCGAGAACTGCACTTGATATTCGCTCGGCGACAACCCCGTCTTGCGCTTGAACAGTTGCCGGAACGTACTGACATCGCTGTAACCGACGCGCTGACTCACGTCCTCGAGCCCGATCGGCCGTGTTTCCAGCAGACGTTTCGCAACCTCGACCCGCAGATTCTGCAGATACGTCAACGGCGCGAGGCCGACCGCTTCCTTGAAGCGACGATTGAGCGTACGTTCGCTGACGGCAAGCGATGCCGCCAGATCGCCGAGCCGGAATCCTTGCTGCAATGTCGCTTCCATCCGCTGCTGAGCGCGCGCCACGAGCGTGTCGGTATGCCCGTGTTCGTCGAGAAGCGTGGCAAAGGAGGCCTGCGACGTCCGGTTCATGTCGATCAACAGCGCCTTCGCGGTCATCGTCGCGAGTTCTCCGCCGGCGCAGGCTTCGACGAGATGCACGGCGAGGTTCAGATAGGACGTGACGGAGCCGCCCGAGATGATCCCGTCTTGCGCGAGCAGCAGCTCGTTCGCGCGGACTTCGACACGCGGATAGCGGCGCGCGAAATCCGCTGCTCTCGCCCAGTGCGTCGTCGCGACGCGGCCATCCAGCAGGCCCGCCTCGGCAAGCAGGTAATTCGCCGTGCAATACGCGGCGAGCATCGCGCCTGCCTTGTGTTGACGCCGCAGTGCGGAAGTCAGTTCGCTCAACTGCTCGCGATGCCCGAGGAACTCGTCGATCCGCGAAAAGAAAGGCGCCGTCAGCAGCACGGCGTCGGCTCGTTTGCGCGGGTCGATCTTGCCGTCGACCGGAATGATCTGACCTGACGCCGCCTTCACCGGTTGCCCGTCGAGCGACTCCACGCGCCATGCGAACAACGGCGCGGACGACGCGCCCGGTTCCGCCCGGCGCGCATGAAACTGATTTGCAGCGCTGAAGACATCGACCGGGCCCGCGACGCCGGACGCCAGGATTCCGTCATAGACCCAGATGCGGATGATCGCCATTGCGTGTCCGAATTTCCTTGAATAGTGGCGATGCTGCCACTTTCCTGCGCCCGCGTAAACCGCGACGATGGCGCCATCCGATCAACCGAAAACAGGAGCATCCCATGCCGATGATCGATGCGATGTGGCCCGACCACGCACTGACGCCCGATGCTGAAGCCCGCCTCATCAGGGAACTGACCGATATCCTCATCGAAGCAGAAGGGTACGATCCCGCGAGCCCGGTCGTTCAGCGCGTGACCGTATTCCATCTGCACCGGCCGGCCGCGATCTACATCGGCGGCGAACGTACCGATACGGTGCGCTACCGGATCATTCCTTCGGTTCCCGAAGGGCAATACACCGACGAATCGCGCCGCTCGCTCGTCCGACGCGTCACGGAAGCCGTGGCACGCGCGGAAGGCCGGCCGTTCGACGATGTCGCACCGCGCGTCTGGATCTTTCCGACCGAGATACCGGACGGTGCGTGGGGAACGCGCGGCGCGATCTGGACGCTGCCCGATATCCACGCGCTGCTCGCGGGCGAACCGGAGCGCGACGCGGGCGCCGAGCGCCTTGCGCGACGGCGCCGAGAAAAGGCACGCGTTGCGCTCGCGGCAGCGCTCGATGCCGCAAACGCAGGTGTCACGCGCAACGCGTGCAAGGAGTAACCGCCATGAAATTCAACGACACGGCCCCGATGATGGCACCAGCCGACGGTCCACCGCGGTGGCTGGCGCGCCTGGCCGAAAACGCGACGCTGGAAGCCACCGTGCTGAAGCGCCCGATCGACGGGCGAGCCGACATTCTCTCGGTGATCAAGCACGCGGTCTCGCTCTACGAGTTCCAGCAGCATGCTTACAAAGGCATGATCGGCAACGAACTTTATCTGGAATCCTATCGTTCACGTATCAATGGCGTGCCGATCGAGACGGTGGTCGTCGCCCATATGAACGAGCAAGGCGATACGGATTCCGTCGTCATCAATCATCGACCGCTCGATGCCGCACTACTCTTCTCGCAATTGATGCGCGAGCGCGTGGACGAGCGCTTTCGCGCGTGTTATCTATCGGAACGGGAAGCCGCCGCGCTCAATGCGGCAGCCGTCCCGCCACCGGGCCCGGGGCCGCAGGATGAAACGCCTTCTTCTTGATTTGACGGCAGCTTGCTTGCTGCTCGCTTTCGCAGGAGTCTCCATGGCACATTCCGCTGCGTTGCCGACCACGCCCATCACGAAGATACTGGCGATCGGTACGTTTCCTCCCGGCACGGACATGCAGCACGTCCAGACCATTCTTCCGACCGAAGTCCGCGAGACGACACAGCTGTATCTCGCGGGCAAGATCGATCAGTGGTATTCCCTGCAGGACCGGCCCGCGGTCGCGTTCGTCCTGAACGTGACGGACACGGGTGAAGCGCATGAAATGCTGGAACGACTCCCGTTGGGGAAGGCTCACCTCATGACGTTCACGCTGCTCCCGATCGGCCCGCTCAAGCCATTGAGCAAGCTCTTGAATCCTCCGGCGGCTCAGTAGAAACCCCTGCACCCCGCCATCTTTCGAAACAGCGAAGCGCACCGTGTGCCGCGCGATGTCGCACCGAACGAGATCCTCGATCATGACTCGACCCGTAACGAAAACACCCGCCTCTCCCGCCGCCGCTGCGGGTTCTTCAACGTGCCCGACCGTGCCGGCGCCATCGTCGCCGGAACCCACGGTCGATGTCGGCGACGTGCAGGTCGATGCCGACATCACGCTGCGCCGCATGGTCTACCGCCCCGCACGATCGAAGGGCATCGTGCTGTTCCTGCACGGCTTCCCCGAGACGATGTATGCGTGGAAGCCGATTGCCGAATCACTGTCCTCCGACTACGAGGTGCATGCGTTCGACTGGCCAGGCTACGGGCAATCGTCGCGTCCGCGCGCCGATCGCTTTTCGTACGCGCCGAGCGACTATGCCCGTGTGCTGCGAGACTACATCCGTACGTCGGGCATCGATGGTTCGAGACTGTTGATTTATGCGACGGATATCGGTGCGCTTCCGGCGCTGCTGGCAGCGTTGGAACAACCGGATATCGCGCGGGAAATCATCGTTGGCGACTTTGCCCCGTTCAACCGGCCGCAATATATGTACGAAAGCCTGCAAGGCCTGAAGTCGAAGCCTTCATCGGATATCGTGCGCGCCGCCATGAACAGGAATCGCGACGAAATCCTCGCAAACACGTTCTTCCGGGGCATGGAGGATGACGAGCGCTACACGTTGCCCGAGGAATTCATGGACGACGTGGCGAAGGGATGGGACGGTGACTTGACCGCGGCCGACGCCTTTTTCCACTACTACGCATGCTTCACCCGGGATCAGGACTACTTCGAAGCCAATATGGCAAAGCTGAAAGTCCCCGTTAAGGTTGTGTGGGGCGGGAAGGACATCTATATCAAGAAGGAAATGGGCATCGAGTACGCGGACCGAAACGGGGTGAACATTTCGATTCTTCCGGAACTGGGCCACTTTCCGCATCTGCAGGCGCCCGCCCGGACGGCGAACGAAGTTCGGGCTTCGTTCGGCGAGGCGAGCGATCGCGCGACCAAGTAGCGGACAACGGGGGACGACTCCGCTCCCGCCGGGCGATTCAATCGCACCGCCGATCACTTCGGCCATCGCCAGCCGGGATCGGACCGGCATTCGGCGAAGTAGCCGGACCGTCAGGCCGACGCGTCGAAACGCAACATCGTGAAACCGGGCTTGCGCTCCGAGGGCACGGGAACATAATCTTTAACGATACCGGCGGACGTAACGAACGATTCCGCCCGGGTTCCCTGACGTCCTGCGATGAACATCAAAAGCCGTGCCCACCAGCACACGGCCCGCCCGCCCCGCAAGCCCGATGCCGGCCTGCTGCGGTGGATCAACGGACTCGCCGCGGCGCGCACGTATCGATTGCATTGGCTGCCGCACGATCTGCTTGCCGGCGTCACGCTCAGTGCCGTGCTCGTGCCCGCCGGCATGGCGTACGCGAACGCAGCGGGCCTGCCCGCCGTCAACGGGCTCTATGCGTCGCTTGCCGCGATGCTCGCGTACGCGCTCTTCGGCCCCAGCCGCATCCTCGTGCTCGGCCCCGACTCCGCGCTGGTTGCGCTGATTGCCGCAAGCATCACGCCGCTTGCTCACGGCGATGCCGCGCATGCGCTGGCCCTTGCCGGCGCGCTCGCGATACTCGCGGGCGCGATCTGCATCGCGGTCGGGGTGCTCAGGCTCGGATTCGTCACCGAGCTGCTGTCGCTACCCATCCGGTACGGTTTTCTGAACGGCATCATGCTGACGATCAGCATCGGACAATTGCCCAAGCTCCTCGGCTACAAGGGCAACGGCGAATCGTTCATCGAGCAGGTGCGCGACGTGGTCGCCGGCATCGCGGCATCGAAGGTGAACGCAACGTCGTTCGCACTCGGTGTCGCCGCGCTCGCGCTGATACTCGCGTGCAAACGGCTCTGGCCCAGGATGCCGGGTGTGCTGCTCGCCGTGGCGGGCGCGACGGCGGTGGTGATGTGGTTCGATCTGTCGACGCGCGCCGGCGTTGCAACCGTCGGTGCGGTCCCGCAAGGCCTGCCGGTGCCGCGCATCCCCGACGTGAGCTTCGACGACTGGCTGCATCTCGCGGGCAGCGCAGCGGCGATCGCGCTCGTTTCGTTCACGGATATCAGCGTGCTGTCCCGCACCTACGAACTGCGCAACGACACCAGCGTGGACCGGAATCACGAATGCATCGCGCTCGGGCTGTCGAACCTCGCCGCCGGCCTGATGCAAGGGTTCGCGGTGAGCGCGAGCGGCTCACGCACGCCCGTCGCGGAAGCGGCGGGCGCGAAGACGCAGGCGACGGGCGTGGTGGCTGCCGCGGTCGTTGCCGCACTGCTGCTGTTCGCGCCGCGCGCGCTTGCGCACACGCCACAATCCGCGCTGGCCGCCGTCGTGATCGCGGCATGCGTGAACATGATCGAGGTGCGCGGCGTCGTGCGGCTTTATCGGCTCCGCAAAAGCGAGTTCGTGCAGGCGGTGGCGTGCTTCGTCGGCGTTGCAGCCGTCGGGGTCGTGAACGGCATTGCGCTGGCACTGCTGCTCACCGTGCTGTCGTTTCTATGGCGCGCGTGGCGGCCTTACGATGCCGTGCTCGGGCGGGTCGACGGCACGAAGGGCTATCACGACGTGTCGCGCCATCCGGACGCGCGGCGCGTGCCCGGGCTCGTGCTGCTGCGCTGGGATGCGCCGCTCTTTTTCGCGAATGGCGAAATCTTTCGGGAACGGGTGTTGCGCGCGGTCGATGAATCGCCGGAGCCGGCACGCTGGATCGTCATCGCGGCGGAGCCCGTGACCGACATCGACCTCACGGCTGCCGATGTCCTCGAACGGCTGCATCTTGAACTTGCCGCGCGGCAGGTCAAGCTGGTCTTCGCGGAGCTGAAAGGCCCCGTCAAGGACAGCCTCAAACATTACGGCATGTACAGCATGTTCGGCGACGACAACTTCTTTCCGACGATCGGCGCAGCGGTAAGCCGTTATGTGGACATGCATCGAATCGAGTGGCACGACTGGGAAGACTCCCGGGGATCGGCGGGGAACTGATGGTCGGCAACATATCGGAGGCGGTATGGAACGAGAGCTGAAGCTGCGGGTTTCCGCAAAGAACCTCGACAAGTTGCGCCACGCGCCGTTGCTTGCGCCGTCCAACGGCGCCGGTGCGACTCAACAGCTGACGAGCACGTACTTCGACACTGCCACGCTCGCATTTCACCGGTGCGCGGCTTCCCTGCGGGTGCGTGCGGCCGGCAACCACAGAGTCCAGACGTTGAAACTGGAAGGATCGGCCCGGGCCGGCCTGTTCGAGCGGGACGAATTCGAGACGCCCGTCGACGGCGACGTCCCCGATCTGACACGGCTGCGGGACACGCTCCCCGATGACACCGAGTGTGGCCGCCTGGTTCGCGACCAGGCCACGGCACCGGATCTTCAGCCCGTGTTCGTCACGCGGATCAAGCGGCGGGTTCTACCGCTGCGCCTGCCTTCCGGCGACGAAGTCGAGGTCGCGCTCGACAAGGGGACGGTCGACGCGGATTCGAAGTCGGTCCCGATCGCCGCGATCGAACTGGAACTGAAACGCGGCCGCCCCGAAAACCTGTACGGCATCGCACTGGAATTGCTCGACATCGCGCCATTGCGCATCGATCACGAGAGCAAGGCCGATCTCGGGTACGGGCTGCTCGTCGCCGAGCACCAGCCGGCCGTCAAGGCGCGACCGGTGCAGTTGAAGAAGCGCGATTCGATCGAAGACGCGTTCTGCCGGATCGTGCGCAACTGCCTGGACCAGATCCGCGCCAACGAACGCGGTGTCGAGTCCGGCCATGATCCGTCGAGCGTGCATCAGATGCGGGTGGGGCTGCGTCGCCTGCGTTCGGCGCTCGACCTGTTCGCGAAAGTGATTCCCGCGTATCCCGGCCTTGACGACGAACTGCGCTGGATCGCCGGCGAGCTCGGCGCCGCGCGCGACTGGGAAGTACTTGCCGGAGCGACGCTCGACCATGCCGGCACGAACGGCAATCCGGACGAGATCCGTCCAGTGCGGAACGCCTGCAAGCGCATTGCCGCCCTCAATCGCCAGCGCGCGGCTTCCGCAGTCGGATCGGTTCGCTACACGCGGCTCGCGTTACAGCTCGCGTCATGGGTGAACCGAAAGGGCTGGCGGGACGGGATGCCTGACGAACGGCGCGATGCCATCATGCAGCCGGCGAGTCCGTTTGCTCACGAAGTTCTGCGTCGCCGGCACCGGAAACTGATCAAACGCGGCAAGAGGCTGGCCGATCTCGACGATCACCGGCGTCACCGTGCGCGCATCGCGGCGAAGAAAGTCCGGTACGCCACCGAATTTTTCGCGTCGCTGTGCCGCAAGCAAGCCGTCCGCTCGTACGTCGACGCGCTGTCCGAACTTCAGGATGATCTGGGCTGGCGTAACGATGCCGTGGTCGCCGAGCAGTTTCTGAAAGCGCTGCCTCGCACGTCACCCGACGCCGCGCCGGGTGCGGGCTTTGCTCGCGGCTTTCTGGCCGCGCGCGCCGCGGCCGATCATCAGACGTTGAAGCAGCTGTGGAGCCGCTTCAAACGGCTGTCGCCGCCGCACTGAAGCGGCACGCGGCCGCATCGACGTGGCGCGATGGCACTCAGGGCTTGCACGCGATCGCCTCGATCTCGATCCTGGTGCCGACCATGTTCGTCGCCTGCAACGTCGAGCGTGACGGCTTGTTCTCGGGGAAGAACTCCGCATAGACGCGATTGAATTCGGCGAAGTCGCGCGCGTCTTCGAGCCAGACGGTGGTTTTCACGACGTCGCCGAGCGTGCATCCTGCCAGCGCGAGTACGTGTGCGACGTTCTTCAACGTCTGACGTGTCTGCGCTTCGATCCCGCCGGCAACGATGCTGCCGTCTTCGTTTCTCGCCACCTGACCGGATACGAATACCAGATCGCCGGCTTTGGTCGCCAACGATCGAGGCAGGTTTCGCGTGACGGGGTTGCTTTCTGCGAAGTATTCGATTGCCATTTGAACCTCCGTTCGATCCGCCTGGCGCCTGCGCCGGCCAATGACGACGAGCGTAGCGCGGAACCCGCGCGCTGCCAATCCGGTGTTCGCGACCGAAGCGCCGCGACATGCTGCGTCGCCCCGTCGTCGCCAATCAATAGCGCTCGGACACACCGTCGATCCCGCGCTCGTGCAATTCGCGCACGAGCCTCGCACGCACCGTCGCGACATCGGAAAACGCGGGCCGTCGACGCGCGGCGATTTCGTCAGCCGTATAAGGCTTGAAATCGCGCGGCAGCGCATCGCGATTCATCGTCGTGAGCACCCAGTTCAGTACGTCGGCGAGATCCTGGTCCGACAGCGCCGAGTTCGACGCGCCGGGCACGCGCATCACATATTCGCGCCCGGCCGGCAGATGCGTGAAATAGCCGAGCGAGTTCGCGAGCGGCGGCACCTTGCCCGGAATGCCGCCGCCCGTCGCCGTGTGGCAGCCCATGCAGTTGAGGACCCAGTGCTGCCGCGCGAGCGTGGCGTCGGCCGCGCCGTCGGCATGCGCGGGAGCTGCAATCGCACATGTCGCGACAGCAATCACCAGCGCCGAAGACAGACGGCGTGTCACGAACGAGCCGATCCGCAACGCCGCCGTACGCCCGCCGCGACGCCGAATGCCGGCCGCATTCACAGCCCCAGCCCCTTCGTCACGATCGCACGCTGCGCGTGAACGGCCGTGCCGTCCATCTCCTTCGCCCGCGCCGCGCGAATGTCGGCTGCCGTGAACGGCTTCGCGTCGCCGTGCCGGTCGTTGAGATCGAACACGACGTAGTTGAGCACGTTCGCGATGTCGTCATCGCTCGCGCTCGCGAACGACGGCATCTTGAAGTTGTAACGCTTTTCGTGCACCTCGATCTCGCCGAACATCCCGTGCAACAGCGTCGCGACGAGTTGCGCGCGGCCCGCGTCGGCCGTCGCGTACTTGCCCGGATACTCGGTCAGCGGCGGCGCGAGGCCGTCCTGCCCCTTGCCGCCCGCCTGGTGGCACACCGCGCACTGCGCGTCGAACAGGCTCTTGCCCGCCGGGTAATGAACGGCCTGCTGCGCACCGGCCTCGTCCGGCAGCATCAGAAACCCGGCGGCAGCCGCCACGCACGCGGCCACGATCTTTCCAGCTTGCTTCACTTTCATTGCTTTGCCGCTCCCAGCAGGACCGAAACCGAACAGTGGTAATTCGAATTACCGTTCGCCATGCACCAGTTGATGTCGTTGTTCAGCGACAGCTTGTACAGCGGCTTCTCGCGCTCGTTGCGGTTGCAGAAGCACTTGCCGCAAGACGTCTTGCCGCAGCAGTCGTTGTACGACACGATGTAGTCCGAACCGTCGTGCGGATTGCGGCAGGTGCCGATCCACGTGATCGGCGACGGTGTGGTGCCCGGCGGGCAGCTGCTCGACGTACCACCGCAGCAGCTGCACAGCCAGCCGTCGATCGCGCAGTATTTCCAGTAGTCGCAGCTCATCGGATCGTCGCTCGCGCCCGATGCGGCGGCACCGGACGCCGCCGATGCACCCGAGGCCGCGTCGGCCGCATACGCGGTTCGATCGACGGGCAACAGCGGCAGCATCGCCGATCCCACCAGCACCTTGCCGAGCTTCGCCATCGCGCTGCGCCGCGAACTATGCTGCGCGACGCCACGCGCCGACCGTTCGAACCATGAATCAAACAGGCCCATTCCGTTGTTCTCCGTTGACGTTGAAGGAAGGTCGGCCGATCACGCGTGCTGCGCGTGCTCTTGATGGCCGTCGTGGTCGTGATCGCCGTGCACGAACTGCTGCAGCGATGCGACGCCACGCTCTTTCGCTTCGAACAGGCTCTCGAGATGCTCGCGCGTATTGACGAGCCCCTTCGCGCGCACGGTGCCGGCGTCGTCGAGCAGCACCGCGTACGGCAGCTTGCCGATCTGGTACGCAAGGCCGAGCTCCTGCGACAGCACGTACGGGAAGCGCGCGAGGTCGTGCTTCTGCGCGAAGCGCGCGTGTTCGTCGGGATCGCCGTCGCTCGCGAGCACGATGTTCACCGGCGTCGACTCGCTCGCCTGCAGCGACGGCAACAGCGGCAGCAGCTTCTTGCAGACCGGGCACGTCGGCGACAGGAAGAACAGCAGCGTCGCCTTGCCCGCTGCGTCGATGCCGCCGACCTTCACCTGCGAGCCGCGAATGTCGGTCAGCTCGAAGGCGGGCGCGATCGCGCCGACCGCCGGCCCCTTGTCGATCATCAGTGCGCCGGCCGGCATGATGCGTTCGTACAGGATGCCGATCTGGCGCACGAGCGCGAGGCAGATCGCGCCGAGCGCGAGCACGGCGACCCACAGCAAGGCGGTGGAAACGGTGAGAGCGGTTTGCATCATGAATTCCTCAGGTGGGAAAGGCGCGGTACGTTGGCGAGCAGCACGTCGACGGTGAGCAGCGCGCAGACGATCAGCAGCACGGAAGAGAACAGCGTCAGGTAGTCGAACCACACGACCGCGCGGCTGCCCGGCTCGACGAGCGCGGTTGCGGCCAGCACGACGAGCAGCAGCACGCGCGCGACATGCAGCCAGCCGATGCCGCGCGGCGCATCCGTGCGCGCGGCCGCGGCAATACCGGAACAGCCGCAGTCGATGTCGGTGTGGCCGCGCAGGATGTTGATCGTCATGCCGGCCGCGAACACGAGCAGCAATGCGATCAGGCCGAGCGCGCCGGTCATGCGTGTATCGGGAAACAGCAACGCCGAGGCGCAGACGGCTTCGGCGAGCGGAATCGCGAACGCGGCGGGCGCGGTGAGCGCATCGGGCAGCAGGCGATAGCCGGCGAGCGCCTGGCGGAACGCGGCCGGCCGGCGCATCTTCGCGAAGGCGCCGAGCAACACGACGACGGCCGCGCCGGCCTGCGCGCTGGTGGCGAGTACGGGATCGAGCGTCATCGCGACCTCACGGGTTCACGAGCAGCGTCGGCGTACTGCCGATCTGCTTCTCGACGTGCTGCAGCTTGCCGCTGTGCGCGTCCATCACGACGAGATCGGACGTGCCCGTCAGCCCGTAGAACAGCGGCTTGTCGTCCTCGCTGACCTGGATCGACACGAGCGGATCGACCTTCTGCTGCGCGAGATCCCAGCGCGCGACGCGCTGTTTCGTCTTCAGGTCGTAGATCCACACCTGCGTGCCGGGATCCTTGTGCGTGCCGTCACCACCCTTGTGCATCAGCACGTAGTAGCGGTTCTGCGTGACCTGCACGGCCGTCTGCTGCATGCCGCCCGGGCGCCAGCCTTCGGCGCGCTCGGCGTCGGTCAGCAGCGACCACGACTTGCCGAACGCGGGCCTGGCGCCGCCGAAATCGGCGCTGCGCACGTTGCCGTGATACGTCGTGAACAGGTAGCCGCCCTGGTAGCGCGACGCGTTGATGAAAGCCGGATCGTTGTCGACGTCGATGAATGCATCGGACATCGTGCGCTTCACCTCCTTGCCGTTCGCGTCGAGCGTGACCGTGAGCGCCTTGCCGCTTTCGCACAGCGCGGTGAAGCGGTCGTTCCCCGACGGATACGCAAGCACGCATGCCGCGGTGTCGATCTCGGACAGCACCTGCTTCGACACCGCGTCGATCACCGTCACCGACGCGGCCGGCGTGATGTTCGCGACGTACAGCCGCTTGCCGTCCGCGCTGAACGCGGTGTTGTACGGCGACGGCACGTGCTGCCCGTGCTTCGCCGGAATCACGATCTCTCCGGTGTGATCGAGCGTCGTGTTGTCGGTCATCTCGACGACGTCGGTGCGCGTGCCGTGCGAGCCGCGCGAGAAATAGGTCGTCGCAATGAAGCTCGTCTTGTGGTCGGGCGAAATCGCGAGGCCGGGCGCGAAGCCGCCGTCGATCTGGCCGAGCAGCTTCTTCGCGTCGGCGTCGTACACGAAGATGCGCCCGTCGGTCATCGTCGGCATCGCGATGTCCACGACGTACACCGCGTGCGGATGCCACGGCGGCATCTTCTGCACGACCAGTTCCTCGGGCTTTTCCGTCGCGTCCGCGCTGCCGGCCCACGCCGCCGCGAACGCCAGCGTCGCCGCGAAAGCCGCGGTGCGTCGCCTTGTTCTCATGTCGCCTCCAGTTGGGATTCAGGTAATGTGGGGCGACTGTAGTTCGACAATAAATCGGTTCAGCACCCGGACCGGCAACGCGTGCGTGCCGATTCGGGATATTGGAAAACCGCCTGAAAGCCACCTGCGGCGCACCCCATCCGACCCCGCCAGAACCCCTGCCGGAATAGCGCTCATCCGTATTGCACCGACCGCCCGGTCGGTTTAATCTTGCGCGGTCCGAACGACCGCCGGAGGCGCCGTGCTCGTGTTTCACCAGATGTTCGACGACGCAGACCGGCATGCCGAGGCGCTGCGCGGCTGGGATCAGCGTTACGACCAGATCGGCTGCGGCTCGTATCGCAGCACGGTCAAGCACGTGGAGCTCGACGGCGTGCAGTTGTTCCAGGAAGCGGCGAACGTGCGCGTCATCCAGCGCGGGCGCCTGCCGGCTGGCCATACGGTATTCGGAATGCCGCTCACCGGCTCGGGTACCTTCGCCTTCGGCGATGCGCGCATCGAGCGCGGCACGATCGTGATGGCGCGCGGCGGCTCGCCGTTCGAACTGCATTCACCCGACGACATGTCGCTGATCGGCGTGGTCGTCGACGCCGAGCTGATGCAGCAGATCGAGGATGCCGCCGACGTCCGGGTCGACGAGCGCGCGCTGCGGCGCGGCGTCGTCGACGTGCCGGTCGCCGCACGCGAACGCGCGAGCCTGCAGTTCGCGACACTGCTCGAACGCGTGCTGTCGGCACCCGCCACGTTCGATGCGGCGCGTGCGCAGTCCGAGTTGCGCGGCGAGGTCGCCAACGTGCTCGTCGATCTCCTGACCTACCGGATGCCCGAGCCGTCGAACCGCCTCACGCATGCGTGCCACGCCGACATCGTGCGGCGCGTGCACGACTACGTGATCGGGCACCCGGAAGCGCCCGTCGACATCCTGAGCCTGTGCACGCAGCTGCGCGTGAGCCGGCGCACGATGCAGAACAGCTTCCAGTCGGTCGTGCAGACCGGTCCGCTGAACTACACGCGCTCGCTGCGCCTCGCGCAGGTGCGACGCCTGCTGCTCGACACGCGGCAGTCGGACCTGCCGATCAGCGAAGCGGCCGCGCGCTGGGGCTTCATCCACCTCGGGCATTTCGCGAACGCGTACAGGGCCCAGTTCGGCGAACTGCCTTCGACGACGGCGCGCCGGACGGTGCGCGGCGCAAAAACGCGCTGAGCGCCGGCAAAAACCGCGATAATCGTGCGTTGAACGTCCGGCTTCCGCGGGCCGGGCGCGGCGTGCGCGGGCCTGCCCGCTCGCCGTGCCGCGCCCACGCAGTACGTGACGACCACCCGCTTCCACCCCACGCCCCGATGCCAGAGGATTTCCACTTCCTGTTGCTGCCCGGCTTCTCCGCGCTCGGCTTCATGTCGGCGGTCGAACCGCTGCGCGTCGCGAACCGCTTTCGCACCGAGCTGTACCGCTGGCACGTGATCAGCGCGGACGGCACGCCCGTCGCCGCGAGCAACGGCATTCCTGTCGCGGCCGAAGCCGCGTACGCGGACGTCGCGCAGGTCGAGACGGTGTTCGTCGTCGCCGGCTTCGATCCGCTCGTATGCTACGACCGCGCGCTCGCGGACTGGCTGCGCCGCCAGAACCGGCACGGCGCGACGCTCGGCGGCATCGACACCGGCAGCTTCGTGCTCGCGGAAGCCGGGCTGTTCGACGCATCGCAAACGCTGACGCTGCACTGGGAAGCGCTCGCCGCGTTCCGCGAGCGCTACCCGGGCCTGAACGCGACGCAGGAACTGTTCGAGATCGACGACCGGCGCATCACCTGCGCGGGCGGCACCGCGTCGATCGACATGATGCTCGACCTGATCGGCCGGCGGCATGGCGCCGATCTCGCGGCGGCCATCTCCGAACAGTTCGTCGTGAGCCGCATCCGGCAGCGCTCGGACAGCCAGCGGCTCGAGATCGCCGCGCGCTATGGCGTGCACAACCGCAAGCTGATCCAGGTGATCGACACGATGCAGCGGCACATGGAAACTCCGCTCGGCTCCGATGCGCTCGCGCAGGACGTGGCGATCACGCGGCGCCAGCTCGAACGGCTGTTCAGCGCGACGCTGAACGACACGCCGACGCGCTTCTACCTGAACCTGCGCCTCGATCGCGCACGCGAGCTGCTGCAGCAGACCGACATGAGCATTACGTCGGTGTGCGTTGCGTGCGGCTTCGAATCGCCGTCTCATTTCTCGCGCACGTATCGCTCGCGTTTCGGCGTGAGCCCGCGCAGCGACCGCCGCGCGACGCGCTGAACGGCGCCGCTTTTGCGTACAATCCGGCGCGCCATTGCACGCGCCGGCAGCGTTTCCCGCCATTCGCTCAACAATGCCGCCGATTGATCGACGGACCGAAGCGGCCTTCGAAAATAAATTGCAAAGTTGCCGAAAATATTCTGTAACATACCTCGCAATTAGATAGGCAGCCCTAAGGAGATGAGAGCCCGGGCCCGACGCATGTCGCGCCACGCAGGCTGCCAAACCGATATCAATTCCGAGGGGTATGACATGACGATGCTCGCCTCACCGTCGCCGCACCTGCCTGCCGTTCGCTTCCCCGCCGCCATTCCGTTCCGATGCGTTTCGACCTGACGCTTAGTTATCCTCAGTCAGTCGAATCTCCCAGCACCGCTTCGCCGCACCGGTTCCATCGAGCCGGCGCGCGAGCCGTGTCGTGCCTGCTCGCCACGAGCGCGCGGGCGTGTCCAACCGTTGAGATGAGGATCACCCATGCAGACATCACGCAAAGCATTGCCGCTCGCCCTGGGTCTCGCGCTCGGTTTCGGCATCGTCGGCGGCAGCGCGGCCGATACCAAGGTCGCGAACCCGCAGGCGTCGAGCCTGCGCGAAAGCCTGACGCGCGGCGTGGCACCGGCCGCGGCCAAGGCCGATACCGCCGCGGGGCAATTCCGCGCAGACGGCGTCGCCGTCACGCTGTACAACCCCGCCTATCGCGCGAACAAGGCGGCCGCCACGCCCGCGGCCGCCGCGCGCGATTTCGTCGCGTCGCAGGCGACGCAGCTCGGGCTCGACCCGGCCGCGCTCGCGAGCCTCGCGGTGACGTCGGAGCGCAGCGATGTCGACTTCACCGTCGTGCACTTCCAGCAGCAGGCGGCCGGACTGCCCGTGTACGGCAGCGACATCGCGGTGACGGTCGCGAAGGACGGCCGCATCCTGTACGTCGCGAGCAACACGATCAACGGCGTGGCCGTCACCGCGCGCAAGACACAGGCGGTCGACCAGCAGCAGGCGCTCGACCGCGCCCGCGCGTATCTCGGCGTCAGCGGCTTCACGAACCTCGACGCACAGCGCGTCGCGTTCGTCGACAAGGCCGGCACGCATACCGCATGGAAGGTACGCGGCCGCCCGCAGGACGGCCCGAAGGGCGACTGGGAACTGTTGATCGACGCGGACAGCGGCGAAGTGCTGCGCGCCGAGGACAAGGCGTTCTATGCGACCGACGGCACCGGCTTCGTATTCCGGCCCGATCCGCTTTCGTCGACGAAGAGCAGCTACGGCAGCACGGGCTACAAGGACGGCAACGACGCCGATTCCACCCAGCTCACGGCGGCGCGCGTGCGCGTGACGCTGAAGGATCTCGCGCAGTCGAACTCGCGCTACGTGCTGTCGGGCCCGTATGCGTCGTGCGTCGACTTCGATGCGCCGCGCGACAACGCGTGTCCGGCGCAGGCGACGCCGACGTTCGAGTTCACGCGCGGCAACCTGTATTTCGAGGCGGTGAACACGTACTACCACATCGACACGTTCCTCCGTTACGTGAACCAGACGCTCGGCATCAAGGCGCTGCCTTACCAGTACACGGGCGGCGTGCAGTACGACCCGCACGGCGAATCGGGCGACGACAACTCGTCGTACTCGTCGAGCAGCGGCCGGCTGACCTTCGGCCAGGGCGGTGTCGACGACGCGGAAGATGCGGACGTCGTGATCCACGAGCTCGGCCACGGCATCCACGACTGGGTGACCAACGGCGGCCTGTCGCAGCAGGAAGGCCTGTCGGAAGGCACGGGCGACTATCTCGCCGCCGCGTACAGCCGCGACTTCAATCAATGGAGCCCGTCCGACGCGCAGTATCACTGGGTCTACAACTGGGACGGCCACAACGAATACTGGGGCGGCCGCGTGACGAACTGGAACGTCGGACGCACCTACGCGCAGGCACGCGGCGCCGAGATCCACACGGCCGGCCAGTACTGGGCGTCGTGCAACCTCGTCGCGCGCGACGCGATCGGCGCGCAGGCGATGGACAAGGCCTTCCTGAAAGGGCTGTCGATGACCAACAGCTCGACGAACCAGAAGGCCGCCGCCCAGGCGGTGCTGACGGCCGCCGCCGCGCTCGGCTACAGCAGCGCGCAACTCACGGCGATCGGCAATGCATACAACAAGAGCTGCACGTACGGCGTGACCGTGCCGCAGAAGTCGTAATTCCGCAGCAGGCGGGGGCGTCGCATGACCTGCGACGCCCCTCTTCCTCGACATCGCCATCCTCACGAGATCGAACATGCCTACTCTGACATTGACCCGCCTGAGCGCCGCGCTTGGCGTCATGCTGCTGACCGCCGCCGCGCACGCGACGCCGGTGTGGATCACGCTCGGCGACACCGCGTTCCGCCAGCTTCAACGCATCGATGCGAGCGCAACCGCGCAGTACAGCACGGTGGTCGACGCCGGCAAGACGGCCGACGGCGCCGTGCGCCGCGAAACCGTGCATATCGTCGAGATCGACGATTCACGACTCGGCGAACTCGCCCATGCTGTCCACCATGCGCGCGGCCACGGGCCCGGCTACATCGTGCACGACTCGTTCGACGACGCACGGCAGGCTTTGCAGCCGGTACCCGCAGCACTCGCGAAACAGGCGGCCGTGCCCGCCTACCAGCTATCGAACGCGCCGCAGATCAAGGCCTGGATCCAGCAGCTGCAGGCCAGCAACATCGTCGGCACGATCACGTCGCCGTCCGGCTTCACGAACCGCTACTACACGACGTCGCACGGCGTCGCCGCGTCGGACTGGCTCGCGCTGCAGTGGCGGCAACTGGCCGGTTCGCGCACCGACATCGCCGTCGAGCAGTTCACGCATGCGGGCTTTCCGCAAAAATCCGTGATCCTGACGATCCGCGGCAGCAATCCGGCCTCGGGCACGATCGTGCTGGGCGGCCACCTCGATTCGACGGTCGGCCGCACGACGGAAAACACGCGCTCGCCCGGCGCCGACGACGATGCGTCCGGCATCGCCAGCCTGACCGAAGCGCTGCGCGTGCTGCTCGCGAACGGCTACCGGCCGAAACGGACGATCAAGTTCGTCGGCTACGCGGCCGAGGAAGCCGGCCTGCTCGGGTCGAAGGCGATCGCGAAGCAGTTCCGCACGCAGAACGCGAACGTGGTCGGCGTGCTGCAGCTCGACATGACGAACTACCAGGGCGATCCGAAAGACATCTACCTGATCACCGACTACACGAACGCCGCGCAGAACACCTACCTGACGAACCTCGCGAAGACCTACCTGCCCGAGCTCGCGATCGGCACGTCGCAATGCGGCTATGCGTGCTCGGATCACGCGTCGTGGCATGCGCAAGGCTATCCGGCGTCGTTCCCGTTCGAGGCCGACCAGAACGACAGTCCCTATATCCATACCGTGAACGACACGCTGGAGAATTCGGACCGGCAGGCGAACCACGCGCTGAAGTTCGGCAAGCTGGCGCTTGCGTATGCGGTCGATCTCGGCGGCGACGGCAGTACGACCGTCAAGCGCTGACCGGCCTCGGCCGGCGCGAGTCGCACCGGGCGCGCATGCGTCATGCGCGCCCGGTCGAGCACGTTTCCCGTTCCGGATAGAATCGTCGTTCGACCACTTCCGCACCACGGTGCTCCGCCATGACCGATTTCTCCCGCTCCGTCGACGCCCTCTCGCCCGAGCACGTCACGAGCGCATTCGATTTGCCCGGCCACACGATCGTCCGCTCGCTCGGCGTCGCACAGGGCATCATCGTGCGTTCGCGCTCGATCGTCGGCTCGTTCGGCGCGGCGCTGCAAACCATCTTCGGCGGCAACATCACGCTCTATACGTCGCTGTGCGAGAAGGCGCGCCAGCAGGCGTTCGACAAGATGCTCGCCGACGCGCGCAAGCTCGGCGCGAACGCGATCGTCGCGATGCGCTACGACTCGACCGAGATCGGGTCCGGCGTCACGGAAGTCATCTGCTACGGCACGGCCGTACAGGTCGCGCGCGACGCCGGCGTCTGACCGTCAGCCGTTATGCGCTTATGCGCCGGCCGCACACACGATCGCGACGATCGAGCCGATCACGAGCACCACGCCGATCGTCTTGCGCTTGTTCAGCTCCGTCCACAACAGCACGCCGGTGAGCGACAGCAGGACCAGCGCGCCCGCGAGCGTATCGACGAGCAGCACCCAGCCGATGCTCGTCCCGACGCCCTTGTGCAGGTTCGTCAGCCACGCGAGCGTGCCGTTACCGATACGCTTGAGCGTCATCGTGTCGCTGCCGACCCAGTAGTCGACCGCGACGTTTTCATGCGGCGACGCGAACACGAGTTGCCAGTGCTCGGGCTGCACGGTTTCGCGGTCGCCCCATGCGACCGGATGCGCGGGCTCCTTCTGCACGCGGCCCATGCGTTCGGGCAGATGCAGATCCGGTTGCGCACGCAGCCATTGCTCGAGCTCGCGCGGTGACGCGGGCCGCGGATCGGGCACGCCGAGCCGCAACGTCTCGACGCGCGGCGCGCCGGTCTGGATGCGCAGCGGCGGCGCACGATGATTCAGCAGGAAGCCCGTCGTGCCGAACAGCAGGCCGAGCGCCGCGCCCCACAGGCCGATCCAGCCGTGCACCTTGCGCAGCCATTTGATGAAGGTGCCGCGGCGCGAACGCGCGCCGCCGGAGCCGGCCGGGCGCATGCCCGGCGCGATGCGGGACGCGGATGCCGCGTCGATGTCGATGGGATCGGCAACGCTCACGTCTCGCTCCAGATTCTCAGAAGATTGTGGTAGCAGCCGACCAGGCTGCGGCAAGCCTGCGTATCGGCGCCGCCGGCGTTGAGCCGCTGGATCGCCGTGTCCATGTCGAACAGCAGCGCCCGCTGTGCATCGCTGCGCACGAGGCTCTGCACCCAGAAGAAACTCGCGACGCGCACGCCGCGCGTGACCGGCGTGACCTGGTGCAGGCTCGTCGCCGGATAGACGATCATGTCGCCCGCGGGCAGCTTGACCTGCTGCACGCCATACGCGTCCTCGATCACGAGTTCGCCGCCGTCGTATTCGTCCGGCGCGGACAGGAACAGCGTGACCGACACGTCGGTGCGCAGCTTCACGCCGTTCGGCAGCACGCGCACCGCGCCGTCCACGTGACTGCCGAACGTCATCCCGCCTTCGTAGCGGTTGAAGAGCGGCGGATAGACCTGGTTCGGCAGCGCCGCGCTGATGAACAGCGGATTGCGCTCGACCGCGGCGAGGATCGCGTCGCCCAGTTCGCGCGCAATCGGCGCATGCTCGGCGATCTGCTGGTTGCGCTTGACCGGCACGCCCGTGTAGCCGGCCGTCGCGCGGCCGTCGACCCACGCGTCGCCCGCCTGGTCGAGCCGGTCACGCACCGTGCGCACCTGCTCGGGTGTCAGCACGTTCGGGATGTGTACAAGCATCGTTCCACCTTTTTCATCGAATGACGCGGCGATCGCACGCGTGCGGTCAGAACCGGTAGTCGAGCGTCGCGAGGAACGTGCGTCCGACGCCCGGCACCGCGCGGCCGCCGTCCGACTGGATCAGCGCATCGTAATAGAACTTGTTGGTCAGGTTCAGCAGGTTCAGGCGCAGGTCCCACTGCTTCGCGTGATACGCGGCCGTTGCATCCCAGCGCGTATAGCCGCCCACCTGCACGTAGTTCGTGTTCGCCGCGTAGCGACCCGACATGTAGGTCGGACCGCCGCCGATTTCCCAGTGCGGCGTGAACGCATACGTGGTCCACAGCGTGAACGTGTTGCGTGGCGTGTTCGCCAGCGTCTTGCCCTGGGTGCCGTCGAGCGCGCTCAGGATCACGCCGTTCATGTACGTATAGCTGCCGAACACCTGCCACTTCGGCGTGATGTGGCCCGTCACGCTCGCCTGGAAGCCACGCACGCGAATGTCGCCCTCGAGCAGGTATTCGCCCGTCGACGTCAGCGTGCGCGCGTTGCTCTTCTCCTGCTGGAACAGCGCCGACGTGACCGACAGGTTGTCGTTCAGCAGATCCCACTTGGCGCCGACCTCGTACGACTTCGTGTGTTCCGGCGACAGGTTCTGCGTGTTGTTCGTGACCGTCAGCGTCTCGAGCGACGGGTTGAACGACGTGCCGTACGAGAAGTAGTACGACTGCGATTCGGTCGGCTGGTAGATCACGCCGGCCCGCACGCTCGTGAAGTAGTTGGTCTGCGACGCGTAGCGCGGCGCGCTCACCGTGTTCGCGAGATGCGCCTGGAAGCGATCCCAGCGCAGCCCGCCGACGAACTTCCAGTCGCGGCCGATCGATACCGTGTCGTTCATGTACGCGGCGAGCGTCGTCGCGCCCGATTCAGCGTGATTGGCCGGCGTCTGCGTCGCGTTGGACGCGCTCGACGACAGATAGGCCGGATCGATCAGCGACAGGATCGGCAGGCCGCTGCGCGTGTACGCCTGGTTCGTGTAGCTGTCGTGCCCGACCTCGACGCCCGCGATCAGGTCGTGCTTCACGAAGCCCGTGTCGAACTTGAAATGCGCCATCGTGTCGTTGTCGACCGAATGGTTTTCGATCACGCGATCGTGACTCGCGAGCTTCACGTACAGCGCGGACATCGGCAACGACGTGTAGTTGCCGTTCGCGAGCGCGGTGCTCGACGCGAGCGGCCCGGTCAGCACCGCGTTCGCGGCCGTCTCGCGCGCATCGGTCATCGAGTGCGAGAACGACGTGCGGTTGCTGATCGTCAGCGCGTCGTTGACTCGATGATCGATGCGCGCGGACACCGTCTGCACGTCCTCGATCGTGCGGTCGTCGGTGAGACCGTAGAACGTGTGCTTCGATACCGGCGCCGGATGGCCGTTGAGCGCGAGCACGCCGTAGTCCGGCATGTCGTAGTTGTGCTGGACCAGCGCGGACAGCGTGATCTCCGTCGGCGTGCCGATGCCGAAGCGCAGCTCCGGCGCGATTCCGTAGTCCTTGTTCTTCATCACGTCGCGCGTCGAGCCGAGCGACTGGCCGAACGCGTTGATGCGGAACGCGGAGGTCGCGCCGAGCGGCCGGTTCAGGTCGACGCTCGCGCGGTAGTGGTCGTCGGTGCCGATCGTCGTCGACACTTCGGCGGACGGCTTCAGGTTCGCCTTCTTCGACACCTGGTTGATCACGCCGCCCGTCGAGCCGCGCCCGAACAGCATCGACGACGGGCCGTACAGCACCTCGACCGAATCGAGATCGAACGTGTCGCGGTAGTACTGGTTACGGTCGCGGAAGCCGTCGAGATAGATGTCGTTCTGCGCGGTGAAGCCGCGCAGGTTGATGTTGTTGCCGATCTGCCCGCCTTCCGCGCCGCCGATCGTGATGCCCGGCGCATTGCGCAGCGCGTCCTGGAACGACGTGAGCCCCTGCGATTCCAGCAGCGCCTTGTTGATCACCGTGACCGACTGCGGAATGTCGCGCAGCGCGGTGGGGGTTTTCGCGCCGACGCTCGAACGCTCGGCCTGGAAATCCTGATGCACGGCCTGCCCCGACACGTTGACCGTCGGCAGCGTGTCGCTCGCGGCCGGCGTCGCACTGCCCGGTTTCGCGGTGACGGCCGGCGCCGATTCGGCGCTCGTGCCCTGCGCGAATGCAGGCGAAGCGATAGGCAAAGCAAAGGCCAGCGCGAGCGCACTCGCGAACGGGGTCTTGTTCGGCATGAAAATCCAGTCGGAATTTGAAACCGCCCCGCGTGGACGCGCGGCGACGCGCGCACGAGGCACGGATATACGCTGGCTCGCTGGCCGCCGACGATCAGACCGACGGCGACACTAGCTGGCTACGGTTGACGAGTGACCGGCAGCGCAGTCGTGGCCGCGGTCATGAAAATGAGAATCGGTATCATTCCAGATATTTCTTTTCGTTTCAATCGATACCCGCTTCGTCATACGAAAGCACGATGTTTCGAAAAATTACTGAAATTTTTATGTAATTATATGAATGGCTTTTGTAATTGATCGGGATATTCAGTCTGACAAATTCAGGGCTGGGAGCCTTGTGCAGCAAGGCACTGAAGTATCAGCCTCTTTTCGGATTCCCACCGCGGTGGGCTCGATTATGCCAGCACCGCTTTCAGCTCCGGTACCCCGCATCGCGAGAAACGACAGCACCGGATTGATTGTTCAGACGATTATCCGACCCGAATGCCGTTTGGAATTCGATTGAAACAAGAAAGCAATTTGAAATGAGTTACGGCGAATGAGGCCGGTTTCCCGTGAACGGCAAACGCATCGCCCCGCTGACGTCGATTCAATGATCGCGCTCCAGCGACGTCATGTTCCGCAAGGTCGGGAACAACCGCATCCATGTCAGCGCGACGGCGATCGTCGCCGCGCCGCCGACGACGATCGCCACCGGCGCACCCCACCACGCAGCCGTCACGCCGGATTCGAATTCGCCGAGCTGGTTCGACGTACCGATGAACAGCGAGTTGACCGCGCTCACGCGGCCGAGCATGTCGTCGGGCGTGCGCAGCTGCACGAGCGACAGGCGCACGACGACGCTCACCACGTCCGATGCGCCGAGCGCCGCCAGCGCGACGAGCGACACCACGAAATTGCGTGACAGCCCGAACACGATCGTCGCGATGCCGAACGCGATCACGCCGCCGAACATCGCGCGGCCCGGCCGCCCTTTCAGCGGAAAGCGCGTGAGCCACAGCGTGCCCGCGAGCGCGCCGACCGCCGGCGCCGCGCGCAACGCGCCGAGCCCCCACGGGCCGACCTGCAGGATGTCGCGCGCGTAGATCGGCAGCAGCGCGGTCGCGCCGCCGAACAGCACCGCGAACAGGTCGAGCGACAGCGCGCCGAGGATCGCCGGTTCGCGCCGGATGAACGCGATGCCGGAAAACACCGACCGCAGCGTGACCGGTTCGCGCGCCGGCGGCGCACTGCGCAGCGGAATCGTGCCGCTCAGGATGGCCGCGATCGCGAACGCCACGACGCTCGTGCCGAACGCCGCGGGCGCGCCGACGCCATACAGCACCCCGCCGAACGCGGGCCCGAGAATCTGCGCGGCCTGGTTCGCGGACGTCGACAGCGCGGTCGCGCGCGGCAGGTCGCCGCGCGGCACGACGGCCGGCAGCAGCGACGACACCGACGGCGATTCGAACGCACGCGCGGTGCCGACGATCGCGGCCAGCGCATACACGCCCGGGGCGGTGAGCCCGCCTTGCGCCGCGCCGAACAGGAATACGCCGGCGGCCAGCGCCTCGACGCCCTGGCAGATCGTCGCGATGCGCCGGCGGTCGTAGCGGTCGGCCACCTGCCCGACGACGAGCGTCAGCGCGAACATCGGCACGAACTGCGCAAGCCCGACGAGCCCGAGCGCGAATGCGCTGTGCGTGAGCGCATAGACGTACCAGCCGATCGCGACCGACAGGATCTGGAAAGCGAGCGACGACATCACGCGCGTGCCCCAGAAGCGCTGGAACGGTGTGTGGCGGAACAGGTTGGCGGGTAACGGCGACGGCGAAGTGGATTCGGGTAACGGGGTGGTCATCGGCGAGACGTCATCGGAGGGAAGGCCGGCGATCGCCGATACGCGATGCGGCCAAAGCGCGATGATAGCTTCAACCAACGAAACCTTGCCGGATGCCCGCCGGCCGCGGGCAAGGACGGCGCACACCGCACGACGTTGCATCGCGCCGCAAAAAAAAAGCGCGAACCGCGGTTCGCGCCAAAGAGAGACCTCGCTGAAGACGTCGAAACAACTACCTCACCCCGCTCAGAACGAATGCCGCATCCCGATCCGCACGTCGGCCTGCGTCTGCGTCGTCGACGGCGTGAAGCTGTAGCCGACCACCGCATCGACGCCCTGCGACGCGCGCAGGTAATCGCCGGAGATGTACACATCGGTGCGCTTGGACAGCAGGTAGTGCAGGCCGGCCGTGCCCTGGTTCCAGTGGTGGCCTTCGAAGCGCGTGTGCTGGTAGCCCGCGATGAAGCTCAGCGCCGGCGTGAACTGGTACAAGCCGCCGCCTTCATACACCTGCATGTGCGACGACTGGCCGAAACCCTTGATCGTCGTGTACGAGAAGTTCGCGTCGAGCGTCAGCTTGCCGATCGTGTAGCTGGTGCCGACGCCGAACGTGCCCTGGCTGTCGACGTCCATCGCGGTGTTCGCGAACAGGTCGGTGCGCGCGCCGGTCGCCGGATCGACGGTCACGGTCTGCTGGCCGAGGAACGTATGCGTGCCGATCATCGCGTACGGGTCGAACGCGTAGATGCCGTTCGGGTTGTTCAGGCGCGTGTACGCGGCGCCGATCGAGAAGTCGCCCTTCGTGTAGCTCGCGCCCGCGCTCCATGCGCTGTTGCGGTGGAAGTTGCCGGCGACGTTGCCGAACGAATACATCGCGCCGAACTTGACGCCGTTCAGGTCGTTCGACAGGAACTTGACCGAGTTCGGCAGGCGGTCGCCGTTGAAGCGGTCGAAGTCGCCCTGGTGGATCGCGTAGCCGCTGCCCCATGCCGAGATGTTGTAGATCGACACGAGCTCGTTGGTGATGTCGAGCTGGTTGCCGAACGACAGCGTGCCCCAATCGTTCTGGAGACCGACATAAGCCTGCCGCCCGAACTCCGCCCCGCCGAAGCCGAGCTGGCCGTTGCCGAGGTGGAAACCGCTCTCGAGCGCAAACACGGCCTTCAGGCCGCCGCCGAGATCTTCCGTGCCTTTCAGGCCGAAGCGGTTCCCGTACGAGACGCCGTCATCGAACTTGACCACGTGCGAACCGCCCGTGTTGTTCACGTATGTGATGCCCGCGTCGAGAATCCCGTACAGCGTCACGCTGCTCTGCGCGTGGCCGATGGCGGGAATACAGGCCGCGCATGCCAGCGCGGCGGCTACGGCAACTTTCTTTTGCTTCATTGTCGACCACCCTCCCTGAACCCTTCGATGGAAAGAACCGTGGCCTGGCGCGCACAGCAATACGCCGGCTGATTCGAATTCGGTACGTCCGCTGGCTTCGGCATTTCGTTTTCCGCAATAACGCAGCCATTGGCGAAAAATACAAACCCATATTTCAGGTCACCCGTCTGAAGGCGACACCAAATGGTCTCGATGCGACCGTTCGGGAAAACACGGAGGCGGGCGGCGCGGCGAGAAACCGGCCGCGCGGAGGCTGTCAGCGGGCGTCGAGGGCCGCGCGCACGGCCGGCAACGCGGGGGCGCCGGCCGCCGTGGTAACGCCGTCGAGCCACGCTTCGACGAGCGCTGGATCGGCCTTCAGCGCATGCTGCGCGGCGAGCGCGGGCGACGTCTTGTGGTCGAGCATGTCGGCGATCATCCGGTTCTCGACGTCGACGGAGAACGTCATCTGCCTGAACAGCCGCGCGAGGTTCGCGCACTGGCCGGCAAAGCCCGCGCGCGTGACCGTGTTGACCGTCGCGCCGCCGTAGTTCGGACCGAAATACGCGTCGCCGCCCGACAGGTAGGTCAGTTTGAACTTCGTGTTCATCAGGTGCGGCTCCCACGCGAGAAAGACGATCCAGCGCTTGTCGCGCACCGCGCGCTCGACCTGCGTGAGCATCCCCGTCTCGCTCGATTCGACGAGCGACCAGTTCGCCGCGCCGAGCGCATGGTCGGACAGCATCCGCTTGATGTTCTGGTTCGCGGGCGCGCCGGGCTCGATCCCGTAGATCTTGTCGCCGAAGCGGTCCGCGTAGCGCGCGAGATCGGCGAACGTGTGCACGCCGGCCGCCGCGACGTAGTCGGGCACCGCCAGCGTGAACTTCGCGCCGTTCAGGTTCGCGTGCAGCACGTCGATCGACTTCTCGTCGACGAACGGCTTCACGAGCGGCGCCTGCGCGGGCATCCAGTTGCCGAGGAACACGTCGACCTGCCCTTTCTTCAAGCCCTGGTACGTGATCGGCACCGACAGGTTCGCGACGTCCTGTCGATAGCCGAGCGCCTTCAGCACGACACCGGCCATCGCGTTCGTCGCGTCGATGTCGGTCCAGCCGGGCGCCGCCATCTTCACGTCGCGGCACGTCTGCGGGTCGGCGGCGCGCGCGGGCTGCTGCATCGCCACCACGCACGCAGCCGCGGCGAGCGCGGTGCCCATACTCCGGATTGCTGCATTGCATTGCCGTTTCATGATTCGCTTCCTCCGTCGTTCGTCAATGTCCGCTGCGGCCCGTTCAGCGCCCGACGCGCGGAAAGCGCGCCATCGCTTCGAGCGTGTCGAGTTCGATGTGATTGCGCATGTAGCGCTGGCTCGCGTCGGTGAACGGCTGCCAGTCCCACGCCTGGATGCGGCCCTGCGTCGTCGCCGCGTAATGGAAGCGGCGCCGCCGCTGGCTCGCGCGCACCTGCGCGTCGAGTTCCGGCAGGTTCCAGCGGCGCGCGGCCTCCTCGCGGAATGCGGCGAGCACGCCGGCGGCTTCCGGCAGGCCGGCCAGGTTCGTGCGCTCGCGCGGATCGTCGGCGAGGTTGTAGAGCTGGTCGGGATCGGCCGGGCAATGTACGTATTTCCAGTCGCCGCGGCGGATCATCACGACCGGCGCAACCGCCCCTTCCGCAAGGTATTCGCCCAGCGCGACGTCGTGCGCGGGCGCGCCTTGCAGATGCGGCACGAGGCTCGCGCCGTCGACCGGGTCCGGCCAGCCGCCGGCCGGCGCCGCGCCGGCGAGGTCGACGAGCGTCGGCAGCAAATCGACGTGCGACACCGGCCCGCGCACGCGGGCGGCACCGAAGCGGCCCGGCGCGTGGACGATCAGCGGCACGCGGCAGCCGCCTTCGAAGAACGTCATCTTGTACCAGAGTCCGCGCTCGCCGAGCATGTCGCCATGGTCGGACGTGACGATCACGATCGTGTCGTCGGCGAAGCCGCATTGCTCGAGCGCGGCCAGCACGCTGCCGAACTGCGCGTCGACATAGGACGTCGCGCCGTAGTACGCGCGGCGCGCGGCGCGGATCTGCGCGTCGGTCGGCGGCGTGCGGTCGTTTTCGCAGACGAAGCGCAGCCGCTGCGAATGCGGATCGCTCTGCTGCGCATCGAGCCGCACGGCCGGCATGTCGATCTCGTCGTCGCGGTACAGATCCCAGTATTCGCGCGTGATCGCGTACGGATCGTGCGGATGCGTGAGCGACACGACCATGCAGAACGGCCGCGCGTCATGACCGGCCGCGCGCTCGCGCGCGACGTCGTACAGCTTCTGCTTCGCCGCGAACGTGACTTCGTCGTCGAAATCGAGCTGGTTCGTGCGCACGCACGGGCCGGCCTCGAGCACCGAACTCATGTTGTGATACCAGCTCGGCCGCTCGGTCGGGCGGTCCCAGTCTGGCACCCAGCCGAAGTCGGCCGGATAGATGTCGGTCGTGAGCCGTTCCTCGAAGCCGTGCAGCTGGTCGGGTCCGCAGAAATGCATCTTGCCGGACAGCATCGTCCGGTAGCCGCCCGCGCGCAGGTAGTGCGCGAAAGTCAGCGTTTGCGCCGGCAATTCGGCGGCGTTATCGTAGGCGCCGATACCCGACGGCAGCTTGCCGGTCAGCAGCGAGAAGCGCGACGGCGCGCACAGCGGGCTCGCGCAATACGCGGCGTCGAACACCACGCCTTGCGCCGCGAGCCGGTCGAGCGTCGGCGTGCGCGCGACGCGGTTGCCGTAGGCCGGCAACGCGAACGGCGTCAGCTGGTCGGCCATCAGGATCAGGATGTTGGGAGTCGGGTTCGTCATCGGCGGTCTTGGGGAAATCGGTGTTCGAATGGAGCGGCGCGACGCTCGGGCGGCGACACGGCCGGCATGACGGACGCAGCCTGAAGAAAGTGCCGCGCGCACCGGCCGCGACTGGCTAGAATCGCGGAAGGCCTGGCGCGGCGCCGTGCCGTCCGAAGCACTATCCCCCGCCCGAATTCGCGCGGGAAGGCGTCCGGCCCTTATGAGGCCATTAGAGAGACTTATGTCGAAATCCGAACCGTTACCGTCGATGCAGGCGCTGCGCGCGTTCGAATCGGCCGCCCGTCTCCAGAGCTTCACGGCCGCCGCGCGCGAGCTCGGCTCGACGCAACCGGCCGTGAGCCAGCAGGTGTTCCAGCTCGAAGCGGAACTCGGCGTGCCGCTGTTCGAGCGCAGCCCGCGCGGCGTCACGCTGACGAGCGACGGCCAGTGCCTGTACGAAGCCGTGCGGCTGAGCCTCGACACGCTGCGCGGCGCCACCGCGACGCTGCGCGCGCGCCGCGAGCACGGCGCGCTCACGATCGTCACGGATTTCGGTTTCGCGACCTACTGGCTGATGCCGCGCCTCTCCGGCCTGAAGCGCGTGATGCCGGACGTCGACGTGCGGGTCGTCACCTCGCAGGATTACGACGCGCAGCGCGACCACGCCGACATCGCGGTTCTGTTCGGCGACGGCCACTGGCCGTCGTGCACGGCCGCGCGGCTCTTTCCCGAATCGGTCACGCCCGTCTGCTCGCCGGCGTTCCGCGCCGCGCACGCGCACGTCGCGCGGCCCGAGCACCTGCAGGCGCTGCCGCTGCTGCACGTGCAGGCGACGCGCCCCGAACGCTGGCTGTCGTGGGCCGGCTGGTTCGACGCGCACGGCCTCGAGGCGCCGGCCGCCGCGCGCGGCGTGACCTTCAACAGCTATGCGCTGGTGATCCACGCGGCGCTGCTCGGCGACGGCGTCGCGCTCGGCTGGTCGCCGCTCGTCGACGAGCTCGTCGCGACCGGGCAGCTCGTGAAGCTCGTCGACGCGCCCGTCGTCACGTCGCGCGGCTACTTCCTCGTGCGGCCGCCGCAGCGGCCCGAGCCGGACGCGACACATGTGTTCCGGCGCTGGCTGCTGGACGCGTGCGCGCCGGCTTGAGCGGGCGGCTGGCCGGCGGAGCGCTGCCTGACGCTTGCTGGAGCGGCTGCGGCTGTCCCATCCGACGCGCGCTGGACTGGCTGCGCCTGCCCCACCTGACGTCCGATGGAGCGGCTGTGCCTGCACCGCCTGACGCCCGCTGGAGCCGGTACGACTGCGCCGCCCGACGCTCGCCGGACCGGCTGCGGCTGCACCGCCTGACGCTCGCTGGACCGGCTACGGCTGCACCGCCTGACGCTCGCTGGACCAGCCGCGCCCGCCCCGCCCAGCGTCCCCAAAACCCCCGCCTCAAGCCTCGCCACCGCCCCGCGGCGCTGGCGCGCCGATACCAGCCACACGGCGGGTTGGTTCTATCCGCGCCCGAATCGTCCTGATTTACTTGAGCCTCCCGCTACCCGCGTAGCGTGGCGCCCCGTCGCGCCGCCGCGCGCGTTGCGTTCCCTGACATCCGAGGAATCTCATGACCGCCGACTCACGCCCCGATCAATTCGTCCTGACGCTGTCGTGCCCGAGCGCGGCCGGCCAGGTCGCCGCCGTCGTCGGCTTTCTCGAGCGCCATCGCTGCTACGTCGATGCGCTGAACGTGTTCGACGACGATCTCAGCAACCACTTCTTCGTGCGCTGCGTGTTTCATCCGACGGATGAAACGCTGCAGATCGACGCGCTGCGCCAGGAGTTCGGTCCGATCGCGACCGCGCTCGGCGGCGGCGGTGACGGCGACACGCAATGGGCGATCCACGACGTGAACGCGCGCCCGAAGGTGCTGATCATGGTGTCGAAACTCGAGCACTGCCTCGCGGACCTGTTGTTCCGCTGGCGGATGGGCGAACTGAAGATGGACATCGTCGGCATCGTGTCGAACCATCCGGACTTCGAACCGCTCGCCACGCAGCACGGGCTGCCGTTCCGCCACTTCCCGATCACGGCCGACACCAAGGCGCAGCAGGAAGCGCAGTGGCTCGACTTCTTCGAGTCGAGCGGCGCCGAACTCGTGATCCTCGCGCGCTACATGCAGGTGCTGTCGCAGGAAACCAGCGCGAAGCTCGCGAACCGCGCAATCAACATCCATCACTCGTTCCTGCCCGGCTTCAAGGGCGCGAAGCCGTATCACCAGGCGCATGCCCGCGGCGTGAAGCTGATCGGCGCGACCGCGCACTTCGTGACCGACGATCTCGACGAAGGCCCGATCATCGAGCAGGTGGTCGAACGCGTCGATCATGCGCTGCGTCCGGAGCAATTGCTCGCGGTGGGCCGCGACGTCGAGTGCATCACGCTCGCGCGCGCGGTGAAGGCGTTCATCGAGCGGCGAGTGTTCCTGAACGGCGACCGGACGGTGGTGTTTCCGTAAGCGCATCCGTTCGGCGCGCAGCCAACAAAAAACCCGACCGGCAGCATCTGCCGGTCGGGTTTTTTATCGCGTTGCGTTCGACGCGTCGCGCAACGGCCCCGGGTGCGGTGTCCGGGTTCGTCGCGCGACGCGCGTGCCGCGTTCAGATGCTTACTTCACCCACGCGAAGTAGTACGACAGCCAGATCGTCAGCGCAGCACCGACCAGCGCCGCATACGGCATCAGATTCAGCCACATCGCGCGCTTCGGCACTTCGAGTTCCATGTCGCGCTGCATCTGCGCGGGGAAACGGCCGCGATCCTGCCAGTAGTGACGATAGAGAAACACCGGCACGATCAGCAGCATCGCGATCAGCCCGTTGCGCAGCGTGCCTTCGCCCTGCAGGTTCGCGCCCGCGCCGACATAGACGAGATTCGCGTAGCCGCAGACCGAGCCGGCGACGAGCAGCCAGGTCGGGCAGCGGAACGGCCGATCCCAGTTGCCGCGGTCCATCCGGTGGATCCAGCCCGACTGAAGATTCAGGAATACGAACAGCATGTAGCAGACGTTCGAGATCGCCAGCACCGTCATGTAGTCCGACATCATCAGCAACACGAGGTTGAAGCCGAGGTCGGTCCACATCGCGCGCGTGGGCGAGCCGTGCTCGTTCACGTGCGACAGGTACTTCGGCAGCCAGCCGTCGACCGATGCCTGGTACAGCGTGCGCGACGAGCCCATCATCGACGTCATCACGATCAGCAGGATCGACAGCATCAGCATCACGACGACCGCGTTCGCGACCCACGCACCGCCACCGACGATCTTCGCCATCGCGGCCGCGACGCCGGTGCCGTCGCCGATCGCCGGGTCGAGCATCGCCTGCGTGCCGAGCGCGCCCTGGAACGCCATCGGCACGAGCGTCATCACGACGAGGCACAGCGCGCCCGACCAGAAGATCGCCTTCGCGGTGTCGCGACGCGGATCGCGGAATTCGCGCGTGTAGCAGACCGCCGTTTCGAAGCCGTACGACGCCCAGCCGGCCATGAACATCGCGCCGAGCGCCATCGTCACGCCCTGCCCGTTCCACGAACCGAAGGTCGCGGTCGTGAGGTTGCCTTGAGCGTCATGACCGAGCGGCAGCAGCGGAAGCAGGTTCGACATCGGCACGTCGCCGGTGACGAACGGAACGATGCCGACGATCAGCAGCGGCGTGAGCGACGCGATGCCGAGAATGCGCTGCGTGCGCGCAGCTTTCGATGCGCCGCTGTGCTGAAGCTTGAACGTGATGAGAAGCAGAATCGTCGCGATGATGAACGTCGCGTTGATTCGCAGGGAAAGACCCGGCTTGATGAACCCGAGATCCGCAACCTTGAACTGCCAGTGCAGCACCGCCGCGTCGGCGGGAAAGAGACTCGTGAGCGCATAGCTCGCCGCGAGGCCGCAGCCGAGCGCGAGCATCGGCGACCACGCGAGCCAGTTGCACCACACGGAAACCGGGGCAATCAGCTTGCTGTAACGGACCCAGCCGATCGCGCCGTATACCGACGCGCCGCCCGATTTATGGGGAAATAGTCCCGATATTTCCGCATAAGTCGCGCTTTGAATCAGCCCCATCGTGATCGCGGCGATCCAGATCGCCCACGCGGGCTGGCCGATCGTCGCGCATACGCCGCCGATCGTGAACAGCACGCCTGCCGGCACGCCGCTCGTCACCCAGAATGCGTCTTTCCAAGTCAGGCCACGATGCAGCGTGTGGCCCGTCGAATCATGTGAGATGGTTGCCTCAACGTCACTGGTGCGATTAGCACGCAGTCCTGCCTGACTCATCCAATTCCTCCTGTGATGACTCCGCACAAGGGCGCTAGTGTAACAAGTTACGCGCTTTTTTGCAGAATCAGTAAAAGAAAGCCGGGATATGCTTGCATGAAATTCCTATTACTTCGGATTCCTGCAAACATTCCCGGTCTATTTTTTTATGATTCGCGCGACGAATCGCCGCGGTCTTACTGCGCGCCTTCAGTCCACGAATTCACGCGGTCCGCATGCGCGGCAATCCATGCATCGGCGGCCGCTTCCGGCTTCGAACCGTTCTGGATCGCGAGCATCACGCTGTCGATCTCGCCCGGCTTCCACTGGAACTTCTTCAGGAACGCGACGACCGGCTTGGCCTTCGTTTCGAGCTGCGGGTTCGCGACGCTGTCGACGTGCTCCGCGCCGCCGAACACCTTCTTCGGATCCTCGAGGAAGCGCAGCTTCCACTTCGCGAACATCCAGTGCGGCGCCCAGCCGGTCACGATCACCGGCTTGTTCGCGCCGACGGAGCGCGACAGCTCGGCCGTCATCGCGCTGCCCGAACTCGGCATCAGCGTGTAGCTGAGGCCGTAGCTCTTGATCGCTTCGTCGGTCTTGCGCATCACGCCCGCACCCGCATCGATGCCGACGATCCGGCCGCCGAAGCTGCTTTTCTCGGCATTCAGATCTTCGATGCTCTTCGCCTTCACGTAGTCGGGGACGATCAGGCCGATCTTGGCGTCAGGGAAGTTCGCGCCGAGATCGACGACCTTCGACTTGTACTCGCCCCAGTAGGAGCCGTGCGTGACGGGCAGCCATGCGGACAGCGTCGCGTCGAGGTCGCCGCGCGCCACGCCCTGCCACATGATCCCGGCAGCCACCGGCACGAGCTGGACCTGGTAACCGAGCTTCTTCTCGATCACGCGTGCCGCGACGTTCGACGTCGCCACGCTGTCGTCCCAGCCTTCGACGTAACCGATCTTCAGCGTAGGCTTCGTATCCGCGAGCGCCGACGCGCTCAATGCCACCATCGCCGACAGTGCGCCGGTCCACAGCAGTTTTCCGAACAACTTCATGGTCGATCTCCTTGAAATGCGCACCGTGCGCGTTGTCTCTCTAGGTTCTTCAACCACAAATCCGCGGTATCGTTGTTTTCCGACGGATGCTTGTCCGGAGGCGACGCAACGCGACACGACGCGCCCGGACCGGCGATGGCTCGATACGACTACTTGTCGATCACGAGATCCGACAGCGGCTTGCTGCAGCACAGCAGCACCATCCCCTGATCGATCTCGCGCTGGCGGATGCCGCCGTTGTGCTTCATCTCGACCTGCCCCGACACGAGCTTCACCTTGCAGGTGCCGCACATGCCCTGCGTACACGACGCCGGCAGCCGCACGCCGGACTGGCGCGCCGCGTCGAGCACGTGCTGCTCGGAGCCGCACGAAATCTCGCGATTGCTCTTCGCGAAGCTGACCGTGTACTGCTTCGTCGCGACGTCGCCGTCGTTGGCCGCCGGCGCGAGTTCGGCGATCACCTCGTCGCTCGCGGTCTGCGCGAGCGTCTCGAACGAGAAGCTTTCCTCGTGATACTGCTTGCGGTCGAAGCCGGCTTCGTCGAGCAGGTCGCGCACGGCCTTCATGTACGGCGCGGGGCCGCACGTGAAGATCTCGCGCTCCATGAAGTCCGGTGCGATCAGCTTCAGCAGCGGCAGCGTCAGGAAGCCCGTGACGCCCGGCCAGTTGGTGCGTGCACCGACGCGCTCGACGACGAACGACGTGCGGAAATTCGTATGGTTCGACGCGATCAGGTCGAGCTCGCGCGCGAAGATGATGTCGTCCGGCGTACGTGCGCTGTGCACGAACAGGATGTCGCGATCCTCGGCGAGATCATGGTGCGCGCGGCTCATCGACATCAGCGGCGTGACGCCCGAACCGGCCGACAGGAACAGGTACTTGCGCGCCGGATGCCGCGCGCACGTGAATTCGCCGGCCGGGCCGAGCACGCGAACCGACGCGCCCGGCTGCAGGTTGTCGTGCAGCCAGTTCGACACCTTGCCGCCCGGCACGCGCTTCACCGTGATCGAGATCGTGTGCGGCCGCGCGGGCGACGACGAGATCGTGTAGCACCGGTTGATCGTCTCGCCGTCGATGTCGAGTTCGAGCGTGATGAACTGCCCCGGCTCGAAGGAAAACGCACGGCCTTGCGGCGAACGGAAGAAGAAACTCTTCACGTCGTGGGTTTCCTGACGCACGTGGCAGCACACCAGCGTTTCCTCGACGTCGCTCGTCCAGCGCTCGGGCAGCGCGCTCCAGAACGCCGGGTGCGTCACCCGGCTGTCCACCGGCTCGAAATTGGCCGAATCTCGCATCATGTGTAGCTCCACTTGCTGTCTGCTGTACTACGCGCCGATTTTTTCGGCGAGCCGGCCGATGTACCAGGCCGAGAATTTTTCGACGAGACCTTCCGTGTACGGCGAATACGGGCCCGGCTCGTATGCGCTGCTGGTCGCGCCGCGCTGCGAGAATTCGACGAGCGCGCGATCCTGGTCGTTGGTCGCGTTCCACACGGCCGTCAGGTTCTTCACGTCGTAGTCGATGCCTTCCTCCGCATCCTTGTGGACGAGCCACTTGGTGCGCACGAGCGTCTTGCCGGCCGACAGCGGAATCACCGAGAACGTCACGATGTGATCGCTCATGAAGTGATGCCACGAGTTCGGCTGCGTCCAGAACGACAGGCCGCCGAGGTCGGCCTGGTCGAACTGGCCGAGCAGCTTCTTCGATGCGACCTTCGCGTCGAGCGTCTGCGATTCGCCGTGGCGGTCGAGCGGCAGGCGCTGCGTGCGGAAGCCCGTCACGTCGAGCAGCTTTTCGATTTCGGCGGACGGCAGGCCCATCTCGGCCCACTCCTTGCCGCGGCGCACGCAGGTTTCAGCGAACGCGTCCATGCCTTCGGCGTTCGCGTCGGAGCGCTGGTAGCCGAAGCCGTATTCGTACAGCGAGATCGTCAGCTCGGGATGGTTCGCGACGCAGTGATAGCACTCGCGGTTGTTCTCCATCGTGAGCTTCCAGTTGCCTTCCTCGATGATGTCGATCTGCGCGGCGATCTTCGTGTTCGGCAGATCGTGCGGCAGCAGATACGGCTCCATCTGGGCGCGCAGCTGCGCGAAATCGACCGGCGGCTCCTCGGCGAGGCAGATGAAGATCAGGCCCGCGAGGTTCTGCACGTGCACCGACTTCAGGCTGTGCTTGCAGCGGTCGAACTTCTCGCCCATGTGCTCGGCGAACATCAGCTGGCCGGTCAGGTTGTAGGTCCAGCTGTGGTACGGGCACACGATGTTGCCGACCGAGCCCTTATCCTCGTTGCACAGGCGCGCGCCGCGGTGGCGGCACACGTTGTGGAACGCGCGGATTTCCATGTCGTCGTCGCGCACGATCAGGATCGAGTCGCTGCCCAGTTCCACGGTCACGTAGTCGCCCGGCTCGGGAATGTCCGGTTCGACCGCGACCTGGATCCAGTGCTGGCGGAAAATCGCCTCCATGTCGAGGGCGAAGATGTCCTCGCTCGTGTAGAACGGCGCCTCGAGGCTGTAACCTTCCTTGCGTCGCTCGATCAGTGCACGAATGTCTGCCGATACTTTCATCGTTTGCTCCGGATTCCTTGCGTCCCAGTGTGGTTGCCGACAGGCATCAAAATCAGTAGTCGATGAGCTGATGCTCGCGCAAATACGCGAGGATCACTTGTGCTTTTTCGACTGAACTCCCTTCATTTACGACGTTGCCGCCGCGGCTTTCGGTCGTGGTCGCGGACAGCATCCGGGCATGCCCCGAGCGCTTCTCGGCGGCGACCAGCTTTACGGGTTTACGCTCGATCGGGCCGACCTTCCAGGCCGCCGCATCGGCGTCCGCGCCGGTCGACGTGAGGGCCGGGCGGATCGCGCCGGCGCGCAGCCGCGCATACGCGTAGCGCGGCGCCACGTTGGCGAGCGGATGGACCGCGACGACGGCCGGCAGCGCCGCGTCGACGCGCCGCCGCAGCCCTTTCGGCAAGAATTGCCGGACCGCCGCGCGGCCGCCGTCGACCGTCACGTCGACGGCCGAGCCGACGAGCGGATAGCCGAGCGCCGCGGCGACGCGATACGGCAGCATCCCGGTGTCGTACGCGCCCTCGGCGCGCGTGCCGGTCAGCACGAGGTCGTAGCCTTCGACGCGCGCGGCGAGCGCATGCGCGGCATCGTCGCCGTCGTGGCAGGCCAGCACCTCGACCTGCCGCGCGCCGAGCGCGAGATATTCAGCAAGCGCTTCATTCGCGGGATCGCCCGCATGGATCACGTCGAGCTGCGCGCGATGCCGCTCCGCGAGCTGGCGGCCGACCTCGAGCGCGGCCGCGTCGTTGCGGCTGTAGCGCGCGGTGCCGCTGACGGGGTGCCGGCCGACGGACACGAGCACCGCGATGCGTTGCAACTGGCGGGGGGCGTTCATGCTGCGACTCCTTCGGTTTCACGCGAGCCGACCGCGGCCGGCGATTGTCCGCGCGACGCGCGCGCGGCCTGCACCTGTTCGATCAGCGCGGCGATCGTCGCCTGCGCGTCGCCCACCACCGTCAGGTTCGCGCGCTTCGCGATCGGCGCGCTGCCGTCGAGGTTCACCGCGATCACGTGACGGCAGTCCTTGATCCCCTGCAAGTGCTGCACCGCGCCCGAGATGCCGAACGCGATGTACACGCTCGCCTCGACCGTCTTGCCGGTCGCGCCCACCTGCTTGTCGCGCGTGAAGTGACCGTTGTCGACCGCGACGCGGCTCGCGCCGATCGCCGCGCCGAACGCGCCGGCCAGTTGTTCGAACGCGCCGATGTCGGACACGCCGTTGCCGGCCGACACGATGAAGTCGGCCTCCTCCAGCGCGACCTGCGCCGCGTCGATTTCCTCGAGGCCGAGATCGCGGTATGGCTGCGCCGCGTCTCCGGCCGGGCGGATGAAGTCGGCGGCCAGGCGCTCGCCGGCGCCGACGAACGGCAGTTTCGCCTCGACCGCGTTCTGCGCGAGCAGGATCACGTCGGGCAGCCCGCGCGTCGCAAACGCGCGGCCGGCCTGCGCATACGCGCCGACATGCTTCGCGTCGATCTCGACCACGTGGGTCGCGACGCTCGCGCCGGCGGCCGCCGCGTACCGCCGGCCGAGATCGCCGTCGCCGGTCGCGTTGTCGGGCACGAACACGTGCTTCGGCGCGAGCGCCGCGGCGCATGCCTGCAAGGCTTGCAATTCGCTTTCGGGCGCAAACGCGCGACGGTCGAAGTCGGCCAGCTCGATCAGCTTGTCGACGCCGAGTTCGGCGGCGTCATCCTTCAGTTCGCCGAATGCCAGCAGCGCGACTTCGGTCTGCGCGTCGGCGAGCACCGCGGCGGCGGCGATCGCCTGCCGCGCATGGTCGTCGAGCGCGCCGCGCTCGGCGTGCGCCACCACCAGCATCACGTGCTTCGGGTCCTGCACCGCGCGGCGCGGCTTCGCGGCCGCGGCGCCGTGGCCGTGCGCGGACCACTGCGCGGCGCTCGCATCGGCGCTGCCTTCCTCGCCGAGCGTGATGCGCTTCAGGCCCGCGGCCGTGATGATGAACGGCCGGCGCGGATCGATTCGTTTGATCGTGTTCATCGATTCACTCCAGCGAGGCGGCAACGAGTTCGGCCACGTCGAGCACGTCGGGGCGCGGGCCCACGACGCCTTCGAGCATCGCCGTGCAGTTCGGGCAACCGACCGCGACCACGTCCGCGCAGATCGCGCGCGCGTCGGCGATGCGGATGTCGGGAATACGCTGCTTGCCCGGGATGTCGGTCAGCGGCGCACCGCCGCCACCGCCGCAGCAGCGGCCGCGCATGCCGTTGCGCTCCATCTCGACGACCTGGATGCCGATCGTCTTCAGCAGCTTGCGCGGCGATTCCGTCTCGCCGTTGTAGCGGCCGAGGTAGCACGGGTCGTGATACGTGGTGCGCTTCTCGCGCAGCGACTCGACCGCCTTCGGCGCGATCTTGCCGCTGTCGGCCAGCTCCGCGAGGTAGGTCGTGTGATGCTTGACCGTCACGCGCAGCCCGAGCGCGCGGTATTCGTTGCGCAGGCTGTGCATCACGTGCGGGTCGGCCGTCACGATCTGCTTGTACGACAGCGAGCCGAGCGTGCCGATCAGGCGCTTCGCCATCTGCTGGAACGTCGCTTCGTCGCCGAGGCGGCGTGCGACGTCGCCGGTGTCGGTCTCGGTCCCGCCGAGCACCGCGTAGTCGACGCCCGCCTTGTTCAGCACCTTGACGAACGCGCGCAGCGTGCGCTGGTAACGCATGTCGAATGCGCCTTCACCCGCGACGAACAGCACGTCGACCGGCTTGCCCGGTTGCGCGACCGGCGCGTTCAGGTCGACCGACCAGTCGTAGCGCGCAGCCGTGTCGTAGCCACCCATCGTGCCCGTCTCGCGCAGGTTCGCGAGCACTTCCTGGCCCTTGCCCGGCACCGTGCCGTGCACCAGCGTGCGGTTGCGGCGCATGTCGACGATCGCGTCGACGTGCTCGATCAGCATCGGGCACTCCTGCACGCATGCGCGGCAGGTGGTGCACGACCACAGCGTCTGCTCCTCGATCAGGCCCGACACGATCGGGCCGTTCGGCTCGCCGCGATGCTGGCCGACCGCGAGGCCCGGCGTCGGGCTGCCGGCGTACGCGGCATCGGTGCCGCCCGCCATCCCGACGACGAGATCCTGGATCAGTTTCTTCGGGTTCAGCGGCTGGCCCGATGCGAACGCGGGGCACGCGGCTTCGCACTTGCCGCACTGCACGCACGCGTCGAAGCTCAGCAGCTGGTTCCAGCGGAATTCGACCGGCTTCGCGACGCCATACTCCTCGTGCTCGATGTCCGGCAGCTTCAGCGCGGTCGGCGGCGTGGCCGTGCCATTGCCCGTGAACGATTCACGGGTGGCCGCGAAACGCTCCTGGCGCGGGTGGAACGCAAGGTGCAGCAGACCGGCGATCGCGTGCTTCATCGGGCCGCCCTTCGCGGCGCCGACGGTCATCGTGAAGGCGCCGGCGCCGATCAGCAGCGCGCAGAGCACCGCGAACGCACCCGACATCGCGCCGGTCGGCACGACCATGAACAGCACGAGGCCGAGCGCGAACGAGCCGAGCAGCCAGGGCAGCGCGTTCCACGGGCCGCGCGACAGGCGCGCCGGCACGTCCTTCGCCGCGCGGCGGCGCCAGACGAACACCACGCCGACGAGCATCGCGAGCGCCGCGAGGAAGATCAGCTTGTCGAGCCACGGCGAGTAGATCGCGAGGCCGTAGTTGACGAACACCAGCGCGAGCGCGGCGATCGCGCCGCCGGCGGTCGCGACGTGGGTCTTCGCGATGTACGGATCGCGGGCGACCACATGGTGCAGGTCGACGAAGTAGCGCTTCGGGATCGCGAACAGGTTCGCGATGCCGAACGAGCCGGGCGCCGTCGCGCGCCCGAGACGCCAGTAGGACGAGCGCTTCGCGACCGCGAACGCGAGCCCCGCCACCGACAGCCACAGCAGTGCGGTAATGAGGAAAGCCGGATTCATTTTTTAGAAATCCTTGACGAGACGCAGCGAGTCGTAGATCGCACCGTGGACGTTGTGCATCGAGATGCAGTCGCCGACACGGAACAGCAGGAAGCGGCCGTTGCCCAGTTCCTCCGACAGGCACGGCTGCGGCTCGGCCGCGAACAGCGTGTGCGGATCGATCTGGCCGCGGTTCACCGACTCCGGCTTGAGCTTCCAGTACAGCTCGTCGTTCGGCGACGAACCGTTCTCGATCACGACCTGGTCGACCGCGCGCTCTTCCAGCTCCTCGGTGTATTCGTTGCGCAGCACGGCGATGATCTTGCCGTCTTCCTCGTACACGCGATCGAGCATCGTGTTCGGCGTCGGGATCACGCCGAGCGCGTACAGGCGGCGATAGAAGATCGGGAACGTCGTGCCGCCGCAATCGTCGGCCACCTTCACGTCGGGCGTCACCACCTCGACCTTCGAGCCGCGGCTCGCCATGAAGTCGGCCACGCCCGCGCCCGCATGCGTGCTCACGCCGTCGAACAGCAGCACGTTCTGCTTCGGCTCGACCTTGCCGGTCAGGATGTCCCACGAGCTGACGGCGAGACCTTCGGCCACGCCCCACGCCGGCACCTGCCACGTGAAGCTCGAACCGCCGGTCGCGAGCACGACGATGTCCGGCTTCTCGGCCATGATCATCTTCTCGTCGGCGGCGACGCCGAGGCGCCGGTCGACGCCGAGACGCTTGGTTTCCATGTCGAACCAGCGGATGATCCCCGACATCTGTTCGCGCTGCGGCGCCTTCGCGGCGATCATCACCTGGCCGCCGACTTCGGCGTTCTTCTCGAACAGCACGACGTCGTGGCCGCGCAGCTTCGCGACGCGTGCGGCCTCGAGCCCCGCGGGGCCCGCGCCGACCACCACCACCTTGCGCTTCGGGCCGCGCGACTTCTCGATGATGTGCGGCATCGTCGCTTCGCGCGACGTCGCGGCGTTCTGGATGCACAGCACGTCGAGGCCGTTGTACTGGCGGTCGATGCAGTAGTTCGCGCCGACGCATTGCTTGATTTCGTCTTCGCGGCCGTCGCGGATCTTGATCACCATGTGCGGATCGGCGATCTGCGCGCGCGTCATGCCGACCAGGTCGATCATGCCGTTCGCGAGCAGGCGCTCGGCCTGGCCCGCGTCGCGGATGCTCTGTGCGTGCATCACGGGAATCTTCACCACCGACTTGATGCCGGCCGCGAGGTGCACGAACGGCTCCGGCGGCAGCGCCATCGGCGGCATGCAGTTCGCGATCGTGTTGTGCGTGTCGCCGCCCGAGCCGACCACGCTCAGGTAGTCGATCAGGCCCGTCTCCGACATCGCCTGCGCGATTTCCTTCAGCGCTTCGTGATCGAGACCGTCCTCGTGGAATTCGTCGCCGCACATGCGCAGGCCGACGCAGAAATCCTTCCCGACCGCTTCACGCACGGCCGTCAGCACTTCGATGCCGAAGCGCAGACGGTTCTCGAGGCTGCCGCCCCATTCGTCGGTGCGGTGGTTCGAACGCTTGCTCCAGAACTGGTCGATCAGGTGCTGGTGCGCGGCGGAGATTTCGATGCCGTCCATGCCGGCGGCCTTCACGCGCTTCGCGGCGGCCGCGAAGTCGCCGATGATGCGGCGGATTTCCTCGATCTCGATGATCTTCGCGTTACCGCGGTGCACCGGCTCGCGCACGCCCGACGGCGACATCAGGTGCGGCCAGTGCTCGCCGTGGAACGACGAGCGGCGGCCCATGTGCGTCGCCTGGATCATGATCTTCGCGCCGTGCTTGTGCATCGTGTCGGCGAGACGCGTGAGCGGGTCGATGATCTTGTCGTTCGACAGGTTCACCGACTTCCACCAGCCCTGCGGGCTGTCGATCGACACGGGGCTCGAGCCGCCGCAGATCGCGAGGCCGACGCCACCCTTCGCCTTCTCTTCGTAGTAGCGGATGTAGCGGTCGCCCGGCAGGCCGCCCGGCTCGGCATACACCTCCGCGTGCGCGGTGCTGACGATCCGGTTGCGCAGCGTCAGCTGGTTCAGCTGCATGGGTTTGAACAGGTGGGGATAACGCATCGCAGGCGACCTCTGGCGTTCGAATGTCTCGTGTTGCGGGTGTTGTTTGTTGCTGTGTCGTCGGGTCGGCGCGTCAGTGCGCGATCGGCGACACTTCGAAGACGCAGTGATCGTGGTGCTCGGCCGCACACTGCACTTCCTTCGACTGCGCGCGCGGCGCGCCCTTGCCTTCCGGCGTCGTGTCGTTGACCCAGTCCATCGCGCCGGCGAACCAGCCCGCGAACATGTAGCAGAGCTTGCCTTCCTTGCCCGGCTGCTGGAGCACGAACGACGAGTGGCGCAGCTCGATCTTCGCGCGTGCGCTGGCCGGATCGGCCTCGATGATCGAGAACAGGCCCCAGCCGCGTTGCGACAGGCGCTTCAGGTAGTGCTCGAACACCGCCATGCCGGTGAGGCCGTGCAGCTTCGCTTCCTTGTCGCACCAGTGGTACGCGGACTTGTAGCCGGCCTTGTAGAGGATCTCGGCATACGCCTCGACGCCGAGCGCTTCCTCGACGGCGACGTGGTTGTTCGTGAAGAAGTGGCGCGGCACGTACAGCATCGGCAGCGCGTCGGTGGTCCAGACGCCGGTATCGGGATCGACGTTGATCGGCAGTTGCGGTTGCATCGTGGTGACTCCGTGAGGAAAATTGGCCGCGCGGCTCAGGCGCAGGCACGACATCGTCCGCGTGCCCGCGCGACAGGCGCCGGCACGTCCCGATTGTTCTAGTGTTGAATCGCGGGTGGCGGTTCGGCTCGGCGGGTGCTTACGCGCCCCACACGTCCTTGAACACGCGCACCCAGTTCTCGCCCATGATCTTGCGGATGCGCGACTCCTTCCAGCCGTGGCGTTCCATCGCCGCGGTCAGGTTCGGGAATTCGCCGATCGTGCGGATGCCGTCCGGGTTGATCACCTTGCCGAAGTTCGTCAGCTGGCGATAGCGGCCCTTGTCATGCGTCAGCATGTCGAAGAATTCCTTCGCGAAATCCTGCGTGAAGTCCGTGCCGATGCCGACCGCGTCTTCGCCGATCAGGTTCACGACGTAGTCGATCGCCTCGATGTAGTCGTCGATGTTCGCCTCGATGCCGCGCTTCAGGAACGGCGCGAACATCGTCACGCCGACGAAGCCGCCGGCGTCGGCGATTTCCTTCAGCTGCGCGTCGCTCTTGTTGCGCGGATGTTCCTTCAGGCCCGACGGCAGGCAGTGCGAGTAGCACACCGGCTTCTTCGAGAACGCGATCGCTTCCGACGACGTGTTGCCGCCCACATGCGACAGGTCGACCATGATGCCGACGCGGTTCATCTCGGTGATCACTTCGCGGCCGAAGTCCGACAGGCCGCCGTCGCGCTCGTAGCAGCCGGTGCCGACCAGGTTCTGCGTGTTGTAGCAGAGCTGCACGACGCGCACGCCCATGTCGGCGAACGCCTCGATGTAGCCGAGGTTGTCCTCGAACGCGTGCGCGTTCTGGAAGCCGAGGATGATCCCCGTCTTGCCTTCCTTCTTCGCGCGGAAGATGTCGTCGGTCGTGCGCACCAGCGTCAGCAACTCGCTGTTCTCGCGGATCTTCTGCTTCATCACGCCGATGTTGTCGACGGTCTTGGTGAAGTTCTCCCACACCGATACCGTGCAGTTCGCGGCCGTGATGCCGCCCTTGCGCATGTCCTCGAACACCGGCTTCTCGAACTTCGAGATGTTCAGTCCGTCGATGATGATGCTGTCCTGATGCAGCGTGCTCATATCTGCCTCTCGCTCCAGTCTCTGCTGTATGTGGGGTCGTCGATCAGTAAATCGGGAAGCGCTCGCAAAGCGCGAAAATCTCGCGGCGCACGCGCTGTTCGGTCGCGTGGTCGCCTTCGGGGTTCGCGCGCAGCGCGTCGAACACTTCGAGAATCAGGCGGCCGACTTCGCGGAACTCCGCGACGCCGAAGCCGCGCGTCGTGCCGGCCGGCGTGCCGAGGCGGATGCCCGACGTGACGGTCGGCTTCTCGGTGTCGAACGGAATGCCGTTCTTGTTGCAGGTGATGCCCGCGCGTTCGAGCGCCTGCTCGACCGGCGCGCCCTTCAGGCCCTTGGGGCGCAGGTCGACCAGCAGCAGGTGGTTGTCGGTGCCGCCGGTGACGAGGTCGACGCCACCCGCCTTCAGCACTTCGCCGAGGGCCTGCGCGTTCGCGAGCACGTTGTCGATGTAGGTCTTGAAGTCCGCATGCAGCACTTCGCCGAACGCGACGGCCTTGCCGGCGATCACGTGCATCAGCGGACCGCCCTGCAGGCCGGGGAACACGGCCGAGTTGATCTTCTTCGCGATCTCTTCGTCGTTGGTCAGCACGAAGCCGCCGCGCGGGCCGCGCAGCGTCTTGTGCGTGGTCGACGTGACGACGTGCGCGTGCTCGACCGGATTTGCATGGCGGCCGGCGGCGATCACGCCCGCGATGTGCGCCATGTCGACCATCAGCTTCGCGCCGACGCTGTCGGCGATCGCACGGAAGCGGGCGAAGTCCAGCGCGCGCGGGTACGCCGAGAAGCCGGCGATGATCAGGCTAGGCTTGTGCTCGTGCGCGAGTGCCTCGACCTGGTCGTAGTCGATCCGCATCGTGTCGCGGTTCACGCCGTACTGCACGGCGTTGAACCACTTGCCCGACAGCGCCGGCTTCGCGCCGTGCGTCAGGTGGCCGCCGGCGTCCAGCGACATGCCGAGCACCGTGTCGCCCGGCTTCGCGAGCGCGAGCATCACCGAACCGTTCGCCTGCGCGCCCGAGTGCGGCTGCACGTTCGCATAGCCGGCGTTGAAGATCTGCTTCACGCGCTCGATCGCCAGCGCCTCCACCTCGTCCGCGAATTCGCAGCCGCCGTAGTAACGCTTGCCCGGATAGCCTTCCGCATACTTGTTGGTGAGCACCGAACCCTGGGCCTCCAGCACCGCGCGCGACACGATGTTTTCCGACGCGATCAGCTCGACCTGCGACTGCTGGCGCTCGAGTTCCTTCAGGATGGCGCTGCGCACCGGCGCGTCGCGCTCGGCGAGGGGCTGCGAGAAGAAAGGCTGGGTGTTCGACATAGTGCGTCCGTGACGAAGAATAAAGGGCGTGAAACCGAAGCTCGAGGCCCGCCATACCTGGGTTTCCAGCGCATCCAGTGCAAGGCTGCCGACGGCTCTATTCTTGTCGTTCGGATTTTCGACGGATTGATGAATTTAGACGCGTTCTTTACCTTTTCCGCCATGCGCGTCCGTTTTGTACAAGTGACCGGTCGTGCTTTTTGGGATGACGAGGCAAGCCGGCGTGTGCGGTGAATTCGCGGTTCACCGATGGACAGGCACTTCGCCGGTGCCTGTGCTGTGCGTCCCGGGTGCAGCGCGGCCCGCTTACGGTGCAGTGCAGCATCCGCCCCGCGCCCATACAACGTATGGAGCTAGGGTTTAGCCGTATGGCACGGTTGTTGCGCTCGCTCCCACAATACGGCAGCCCGATCCGTGCCTCGGGCTAAAAGCTATTAGAGATTCAAGGAACGCTCCCCATGTCGCCCGACCGCACAGCGTCGCTGTCCCACTTCGCGTTCATGCCTTTACCGAACTTCACGATGATCGCGTTCACCAATGCGATCGAGGTGCTTCGGATGGCGAACTACCTGAGCGGCCAGCCGCTCTACCGCTGGTCGATCATCAGCCCGGACGGCGGCCCGGTCACGGCGAGCAATGGCCTCACGGTCGACACGGGCCCGGCCGAGTGCGTCGGGCAGCCGGATATCGTATTCGTGTGCGGCGGCGTCGACGTGCAGCGCGCGACCACGCCCGCCCATCTGTCGACGCTGCGCCGCTTCGCGCGTTCGGGAATTCCGCTCGGCAGCCTGTGCACGGGCACCTATGCGCTCGCGAAGTCGGGGCTGCTCGCGGGCTACGCGTGCGCGATCCACTGGGAAAACATGTCGGCGCTGAAGGAAGAGTTTCCGGACACGCGCTTCCTGAAGGAACTGTTCGTGGTCGACCGCGATCGCATCACATGCACGGGCGGCGTCGCGCCGCTCGACATGATGCTGAACCTGATCGCCGCGCGGATAGGCACGCCGCGCGTCACGCAGATCGCCGAGCAGTTCATCGTCGAACACGTGCGCGACACGAGCGCGCAACAGCGGATGCCGCTCGTCGCGCGGCTCGGCTCGGCGAACAAGTCGCTGTTCGAAGTGATTTCGCTGATGGAGAACAACATCGAGGAACCGCTGTCGCGCGAGGAACTCGCGCGGCTCGCGAACATGTCGCAGCGGCAGTTGCAGCGCCTGTTCCGCGAACACCTCGGGATGACGCCCACGCACTATTACCTGACGCTGCGGCTGCGCCGCGCGCGCGAGCTGCTGCTGCAGACCGACATGTCGATCATGCACATCACGATGGCGTGCGGCTTCCAGTCGGCATGCCACTTCAGCAAGAGCTATCGCGACGCGTTCGGCGTCGCGCCGACGCGCGAACGCCGCAAGCAGGTCGCGCCGCTCGCGCAGGGCGCGGCGACATCCGCGCCGGCGTTTCCGGCGCATGTGATTCATGCGTGACGCACGAGTTGCGCGATAAAAAAAAAGCGGCCTCGAAGGCCGCTTTTTGCTGGTGCTTACGATCCCCACACCTGCATTTCGTCGAGCGAATACCCCCACTGCGTCGCCCGCTTCGTACCGAGCATCCGCACGTAGCGCCCCTGCGCATTCAGGTTCGGCAACGTGACGTGACCGTACGACACGCCGTTGTTCGTCGAGTAGACCGTCGTCCAGTTCGCGTTGTCGTTCGACGTCTGGATCTGGTACACGAGCGCGCCCGCGTCCCAGTAGAGATCGACGCTGCTGATCTTCTTCACCGCGCCGAGATCGACGGAGATCCATTGCGGATCGACGCCCGCCCCTTCCGGCGAATCCCAGCGCGTGCTGGTCGTGTTGCCGTCGAACGCCTTGTCCGCCGTCAGCGATGTGTTGTAGCTCGCCGACGCGGCAGCCGGCCGCCCTTGCGACAGCAGCGTCGGCTGCGCGGCGGCCGGGCCGCCGTAGTAGCTCGAGCCGAGCTTCGCCTTGGTCGTGTCCGCGTTCACGCCGAACTGCGACAGGCTCCAGCGCTGGCCGGTCGTCACGTCGCCGACGTAGAGCTGGTAGCCGCCCGCCGTCGTCGACGAGAAGAACACGTAGTTCGTGCCGGTCACCGGCGCCGGGTCCGAGTTGTTGCTCACGCAGTCGTTGATCGGCAGCGCGTTCGGCGTCGATGCCGGGTCCGCGGTCTTCGTGTAGATCTGGTCCGCGCCGCCGCTATCCTTCCAGCGTGCATAGAACACCATGCCGTCGCCGCGTACGATCGGATAGTAGGTCTGCAGACCGGCCGGATGATCGAACGTGGCGGTCGCGCCGGTCGCGATCGTGCGCTTCATCAGCCCCATGTTCGAGCCGGTGCCCGTCGCGTAGTAGACGGCGCTCGCGTCCGGCGCGAGGAACGGCATCGAGTATTCGGCGCCGGCCGGTGCGTTCGTCAGGCTCACGACCGACGTGAACACCGGGCCCGCGCTCGTGTACGACAGCGTGCCCTGCTTCACGTCGCCGTTCTGCTTGAACACGAGCGTCTTGCCGTCGGCGCTGAATTTCGGATCTTCGTTGCGCGTCGCGCCGGTGCTGTTCGTCAGGTTCACGGGCGGCGTGCCGGCGCCGAGCTGCAGCATGAACACGTTCCATGCGCCGTTGCTGATGCCCATGAACGCGAGCCACTTGCCGTCGGGGCTGAACACGCCGTTCATCGGATCGGTGATGCCCCAGCTGCTCTTGCTCAACTGCGTGAGCGTATGGGCCGAAAAATCGTACAGGAACAGCTGGCTCGTGCCGTCGCCGTAGTTGACGTAGCTGTGATAGACGAGCTTGCCGGTCAGCGCCGCGGGAAACGACGCGTTGGATTGAGTCGGAGGATTGCTGATGCAGGCCGCTTCGGCGGCACCACTGGACAGGTTGAGAGCGATGCCGGCCACGAGGCCCGCAGCGAGGAACTTCGATTTCACGCTGATTGCTTCCGGGAAAGGTAGGGACGGAGCGGCCCGGGTCCCGCACACGGTGCACGGGGATCACGGGTCCGCCATCGGAGGGCGCGAACTCGGTATCGATCACGCATCGGGAATGAAACTTGCGCAGGATGCCTGCTCGCTCGTCTGAAGAAAAGGCTCAAAGTGAGTCGAAAACAACCGGATCAGCGACAGGCGCATCAGCGTTTGAGGGCGGGATTGAACGCGGCGGAGGCCGTGCTACTCTTTTTTCACGACGGCCGCGATCGGCCGGAGGGCAGGCATGAAGCGTTATGCGGCGCTGGCTCAGACGATTGGCGACGCGATCCGGCGTGGCGACCTCGGGCCCGGCGCGCGTATCCCGACCGTGCGCGCAGCGTGCCGCGCTTACCGTGTAAGTCCATCCACCGTGTTTCGCGCGTACTACAAGCTCGAAAGCGAGGGCCTGATCACCGCGCGTGCGCGCTCCGGATATTTCGTTGCGAACCTGGATGACAAGCGCGTGCGCGCGGGTCACGACACCCCGCGCAAACCGGCTGCGCCGCAGGCCGGCGACAACGATGTGCTGTTCCGCTTGCTCGACTCGCTCAAATTCGACGACATCGTGCCGCTGGGTTCCGCATTCGCGAGCTATTCGCTGTTTCCGATGAGCAGCCTGTGGCGGTATGCGGCGGCGGCGGCCCGCAACATGGACCGCGCGAAACTGCTGGCCGGACTGCCGCCCGGCCATGAAGCGCTGCGCCGCCAGATCGCACTGCGCTACCTGAACGCGGGCGCGTCATTGCCGATGGAAGAGATCGTCATCACGACCGGCGCGGCCGAAGCGCTGACGCTGAGCCTGCAGGCGCTCACGCGCCCCGGCGACATCGTCGCGATCGAACGTCCGGCCTACCACGCGGTACTGCAGGCCGTGCGGCGGCTGCATCTGAAGGCCATCGAAATCCCGGTGGATCCGCGCACCGGCCTCGATCTCGATGCGCTCACCGACGCGCTCGACACGCATCCGGTGCGCGCCTGCTGGTTCATGACCTCGTTCCACAACCCGACCGGCGCGACGCTGCCCGACGAGCGCAAGCGCGCGCTGATCGAGCTGCTCGCGTCGCACCGCGTGCCGCTGATCGAGGACGACGTGTTCGGCGAACTGCACTTCGGCCCGACGCCCACGCGGCCCGCGAAGCTGTACGACGAAAGCGGGCTGGTGCTGCATTGCGGTTCGTTCTCGAAGTGCCTCGCCCCCGGTTTCCGGGTCGGCTGGGTCGCGGCCGGACGCTACGTGAAGCAGATCAGGCAGGTGAAGAACGCGAGCGCGCCGGCGGCCGACGTGCCCGCGCAGATGGCTGTATCCCGCTACCTGCTCAACGGCGCGTACGACCGCTTCCTGCGCAGGCTCCGCCGCAACCTGGCGGCGCACCAGGCACAGATGCTGGCGGCCGTCCGCGCGTACTTCCCGCCCGACACGGCGGTGCATGCCCCGCGCGGCGGGTATTTACTGTGGATCGAATTGCCGCCGCACGTGGATGCGATGCGGTTGTTCGGCGACGCGATGAAAAACGGCGTCAGCCTCGCGCCCGGGCCGATTTTTTCCATGACGGGCGCCTTTCACCGCTACGTCCGGCTGAACTACGGCCGGCCGTGGACCCCTGCCGTCGAGGACGCGATGCAAACCCTCGGGACGCTCGCGGGGCGGCAACGACAGACGAGGTAGCAACGACCATGCAAGTCCTGCCCATCCGGAAAGTCCGCACGCGCGACACGTTGCGCGGCGCACTGAACCTGCGCGCCGAGCCGCGCGATGCCGTCAGCCAGCGCTGCCGGCAATGCGGCTTCATGGCATTCCGCGCCACCGAGCAATGCCCCGTCTGCGGACTCGGGGACTGGCCGTTCGCGCCGCTGCGCGAATCGAGCGAATCGATCGAATCGATCGAATCGAGCGAATCGAGCGAATCGAGCGACCAGGGCAACCGGAGCGACGAAGCGCAGGCCGCTCCTCCGCACGACGCGCTCCCCGTCCCGACATGGTCGTCGCGGATCGGCGCCGCGGTGCGCAGCGCGGCGATCCGGCGGCCGAGCGCGTCGAGCGCGCCGCTGCTGAGCATCCTGACCCTCGTGCTGCTGGTCGGCGGCTATGTGACGTTCGACCGGACGTGCAAGGCCGACCCGGTCTGCCGCGGCCAGGGCGCGCCGGCGCCAGCGGCAAACGACGCCAGTCTGCATGCGGCCGACGCGCAGACGTTGCCGGTCGTGCCCGCGCCCGTCTATGCATTTCATCCGGCCGACCACCCGGCGCTCGACACCGACCGGCTTGCCGCCGCCGACCGGCTGGACGCAACCGATCGAGCAGGCTATGCCGGCACGAGCCGACACATGACCGGACGCACGGCAACCACGGTCGCGCGGCACGCACCGGCGGTGCGCGCGCGCAGCGGTACTCGCGTCGTCAACTGGAAAGGCGGCGCTACCGCGACGCGACACGCGCACGCGATCCGCCGCGTGAGCCTGCATACGCGCCACGGTCGGCGCGCGACGGCAAGCGCGACCCAAGTGGCCATGGTCTATCGCGCGCACTGAGCGCCGGGCGCGCCGGAATTCGGCGCGATCGCGGCCGCGATGCTGTCGTACGGGATCGCCGCATACGACTCGAAGCGCAAGCCGGCGAGCGTCCGGCCGTTCGTGTCGGCGTTCGGCAGCCGGTTGGCCGCGGCGATCGGTCTCGTGCCGCACGCCATATCGCAGCAATCGCGGGCCGCAGCGATCAGGGTTCGCCTGCGCCGGCAGCACCCGGCCACAGCAAAAACGGGCGGCACCGTTTCCGGTACCGCCCGTTTCATGTTCCGCCCGTTCGTGCGTCAGGCCGCCAGCAAGCCGTGCGGATCGATCACGAATTTGCGCGGCGCGCCGCCGTCGAACTTCTTGTAGCCTTCCGGCGCCTGATCGAGCGAGATCACCTCGACGTTGACGATCTTCGCGATCGGCAGACGGTCGAACAGGATGGCCTGCATCAGGTTGCGGTTGTACTTCAGCACCGGCGTCTGGCCCGTGAAGAACGAATGCGACTTCGCCCAGCCGAGGCCGAAGCGGATGCTCAGGCTGCCGTGCTGCGCGGCCTTGTCCTTCGCGCCCGGATCGTCCGTCACGTACAGGCCCGGAATGCCGATCGCGCCGGCCGGACGCGTGATTTCCATCAGCGAGTTCAGCACCGTCGCGGGCGCTTCCTCGGAATGGCCCGACGAACCGTGGCCGTGCGCCTCGAAGCCGACGCAGTCGACCGCGCAGTCGATCTCCGGCACGCCGAGGATCTGCTCGATCTGCTCGCCGAGCGACGCGTCCTTCGACAGGTCGACCGTCTCGAAGCCCATCGCCCGCGCGTGCGCGAGGCGTTCCGCGTTCATGTCGCCGACGATCGTGACCGCCGCGCCGAGCAGGCGCGCCGATGCGGCCGCCGCCATCCCGACCGGGCCCGCGCCCGCGATGTAGACCGTCGAGCCCGGCTTCACGCCCGCGCTCACCGCACCGTGATAACCGGTCGGCAGAATGTCGGACAGGCAGGTCAGGTCGCGGATCTTCGCCATTGCCTGGTCGCGGTCCGGGAATTTCAGCAGGTTGAAGTCGGCGTACGGCACGAGCACGTACTCGGCCTGGCCGCCGATCCAGCCGCCCATGTCGACGTAGCCGTATGCGCCGCCGGCTCGCGACGGGTTCACGTTCAGGCACACGCCCGTATGCGTGTCCTTGCACATCGCGCAGCGGCCGCACGCGACGTTGAAGGGCACCGACACGAGATCGCCGATCTTCAGCGTCTCGACGTCGCGGCCCACCTCGACCACTTCGCCCGTGATCTCGTGACCGAGCACGAGGCCGATCGGCGCGGTCGTGCGGCCGCGCACCATGTGCTGGTCGGAACCGCAGATGTTCGTGCTGACCACTTTCAGGATCACGCCGTGGCCGATCGCGCGGCCGGTCGGATCGACCATCTTCGGATAATCGATCTTCTGAACTTCGACCTTGCCCGGCCCAAGATAGACGACACCTCGATTGCTGCTCATCGTATTGTCTCCATGTCTCGTTGGATGGCGCTGCTGTGCGCCGGCAGATGCGGTGCTACGCAACGTGCTGTTCGAGAGTAGTCCCGGAGGTGGGGGCGTCGATGTCTCAAACGCGACACGCGTTTGATCGGTGCCGACATCGGTGGCGGAAATGCGAAAGTCGGGCCGGAAAAGGGGTGCGTGGTGGGGGCTGCAGGAGATGCAGGCCGCGAGGCCGCCGGAGCCGCCGATCGGCGCGAACGACCCGCCAATCCGTGCGTTGGTCGGGTGCGTTGATTGGTACCTTGATCGGGGCCTTGATCCGGGGGCGCCGATCGGGTGCCCTATTCGGGCGCGTTGGTCGGATGCACCGGTCACCCGCCCCCGCCATCTGTCACCCGGATTGGTTCGTGTGTTTTCTGCGTGCGCCGGCGTAGGAAACTCACCCGCCCTGATTCTCGCGGACGATCGCGGCAGCAGCCGCTTCCGCGTCGCTCGCGACACCGTCGTGCACGCGCGTGCTGACGGCCGGCGTCGGCGGTTCGCTGTCGAGCGCATGGCCGTCGCGGTTGCGCGTATCGACCGTCGCGCGCATCGAAAGCCCGACCCGCAGCGGATGCGCGGCCAGATCGCGGGGATCGAGCGCGATCACGACCGGCACGCGCTGCACGACCTTGATCCAGTTGCCGGCCGCGTTCTGCGACGGCAGCATCGAGAACGCGCTGCCGGTGCCGGCCGAGAAGCCCTGCACGCGGCCGCGATAGACGACGCGCGACCCGTACAGGTCCGACACCACGTCGACCGGCTGGCCGACGCGCATGTGGCGGATCTGCCCTTCCTTGAAATTCGCCTCGATCCACAGCCGGTTCAACTGCACGATCGACATCAGCGGCACGCCGGGCCCGACTTGCTGGCCCGCCTGCACCGAACGCTGGCCGACCGTGCCGTCGACCGGCGCGATGATCGTCGTGCGCTTCAGGTTCCGGTACGCGAGCTTGAACTGCGCCGCGGCCTGCACGACTGCCGGGCTCTCGTCCACCGGCAGCTTGCTGCCGAGCGCCCGCGCGGCGTCGAGCTGCGCCTGCGCGGCCGCGAGGTTCGCCTGGGCGCCGGCGACGGCCGCGCGGGCGCGCGCCAGCTCCTCCGGCGCGACGATCTCGACCGACGCGCCCGAACGCGCGGCAAGCGCGCGCTGCGCGAGCGACAGGTCGGCCTGGCGCGCGCTCACGGCTGCCACGTACATCGTGTTCGAGATCTTCGCGTTCGCGACCTGCCGCACGGCCTGCGCGAGCTGCGCCTTCGCCTGCGCGAACGCGACGGACGCTTCCGTGTCGTCGAGCCGCACGAGCGTCTGCCCGGCGCGCACGGGCTGCGTATCGGCGACCAGCACGTCGGTCACGGCGCCCGGAATCTGTGCAGCGACCTGCACGATGCTGCCGGCGACGTACGCGTCGTCGGTATCCTCGTAATAGCGGTCGCGTAGCAGCCAGAACGCGATCCAGACGAGCGCGGCGAGCATCACGATCGCGAAGAACAGCATGAAGCGCTTGCGACGCGTCGCGCGGCGCGCGTCGAGTGCGGGGTCGTTCAGAGTGGCCGGCTGCGCCGCGGTGTGAAGGTTGTCGTGGTGCATCAGTCGCTTTGCGTAACGATCAGGCGGTCATGCTGGAACACGGGGAGCGCGGACGCGCGCGTGTCGGCGGCAACGGTGGGGGGCGCGCGGCGCGAGCCGACGCCGACGCTCGTGCTGGTATTTGCGCTGGCGCTCGTACTCGCGCCGGTACTCACACTCACATTCGCGGCATCGACAGCCGGACTACGCGGCGCGACCGACACCGCCGGCGGATCGATCCGCGCGGCACGCGGCGCGGCGCCGCTACCTGACACCGCCGCGCGCCGCACTTGCGCGCTGGTGTCCGCCGAGCTACCGCGGGCAGCGGCGTTCACCGTCGCGCCGCGTTTCGTCCGCGCGCCTTGCGCGGTACGCGCCGCGGGCATCGCCGCACCCGCAGTCGTTGCGCTCGCATCGAACCCGCCGCCGAGCGCGCCGACCAGCCCGACGCGCAGCGTCCGCTGCCGCCCGAGCAGCGCGATCAGCTGCGCGCGTTCGTCGATCAGCGTGAGGTCCGCGACATCGACATCCTTCTGCATCAACACGCCGCGCCGATGGCGATCAGCCGCGATCTGCACGATCTTCTGCGCGGCGGCGACGGCATCCTGCTGCTGCATGACGAGCGTCTGCGCGGTCTGCAGCGACGTGACGATTTGCGCGACCTGCCCGAGCGCGTCGTCGACGGTCTTGTTGTACAGCCCGATCGCGACGTCGGCCTGCGCGACGTCCGCGCCGAGCTTCGCCTTCAGCCGGCCGCGATCGAACACCGGCAGCGAGATCGCCGGGCCGACGGAGCCGGCGAGCGAATCGCGCGAGAACAGCGACGCGGGCGTCAGCGCGAACACGCCGCCGAGCGCGACGAGGTTCACGTCCGGATAGAACTGCGCGCGCGTCGAATCGGCATTCGCGAACGCGGCTTCGACGCGCAGCCGCGCGGCGACGATGTCGGGCCGGCGGCCGAGCAGATCGGCCGGCAGCCGCGCGGGCAGCGCGCCGCCGGGGAATGCGCCGACGCGCGGCCGCTGCAACGCGAGCCCGCGCTCCGGCCCGCGGCCGGACAGCACGCCCAGCTGCAATTGCGCGAGCTTGATCTGTTCGTCGTTCAGCGCGATCTGTGCGAGCAGGCGGCTGCGCTTGATCGACGCGTCGCTCGCGTCGTACGCATTGTCGAGGCCGCGCGCGGTGCGCTCGCGCAGCACGGCCGTCACGCGCTGGCTGATCTTCAGCTTCTGCTGCAGCAGGTCGCGCACCGCGTACGCCTCATCGAGCTGGCAATACACGGTGACGATCGCGACCGCGAGCGTGAGCCGCACCTGCTCGGCCTCGACACCGGCCGCGTCGCGCAGCGACATCAGGCTCTTCGTCGCCGCGCGGTTCTTGCCCCACAGGTCGAGCTGGTAGTTCAGCCCGACGAACACCGACGACGGCGACACGACCGGATCGCCGAAGATCTCGACCGGCACGCGATAACCGCCCGCCGTCACGTCGGCGATGTCGCCCGGCTTCGGCATCCGCGCGCGGCTGACCGTCGCGCCGGCCGTGCCGGTCAAGCCCGTCAGCGAATCGAACTGCTGAAGCTGCGACTGCGCGATCCGCAGCCGCGCCTGCGCGACCTGCAGATCCGGATTGTTCTGCGATGCCTCCACGACCAGTTCGTCGAGCTGCGGATCCTGCAGCTGCTTCACCCAGTCGGGCGCGGGCCATGCGCCATCCGCGCCGGGCCCCGCGGTGCGAGCGAGCGCGTCGCCGGCCGGTGAGCGCAGCGACAGCGACGGCAGGAACCCCGACGGCACGCAGCCGCCCAGCGCCAGCAGCGCGGCGGCCGCGACGATCGCCCAGCCGCCCTCCCCGCGCCGCGCCGGCCGAGCGGCTCGCGCCGCTTTCATGATGCGTTCCATCGCCGCCCTCACCCCTGCTGGACGCGCCGCGCGCGCGCGGCGAGACGCGGCCGCGTGCGCTCGAGCGGACCGAGCCGCCCGAACAGGCCGTCGGCGATGCCGAACGCGATGCCCGCGAGCTTGGCGCGCTTGTCGCGCTCGACGAGCGCGATCTGCACGACCTGCCACACGGTCAGCAGGTTCGGCACGATCGCCACCGGAAAGCGCAACCCGTACTGCATCCCGAGCTGCACCGCATTGCGTGCGCTGTAGTAGCGCCGTTGCCACGAGTGATTCATCGACGTCATTTCGAAAGGGCCGAACGCGTGCCGCTGCTTCGCGCCGATCCGGTGCGGCAGCACCAGCGACGGCACGACGTAGAGCGGCACGTTGCGCGCAAGCGCGCGGAAGCTGTACTCGGTATCGACGTGATCGATGAACAGCGTCTCGTCGAAGCGGCCGAGCACCTCGAACGCGGCGCGCGACACGACGCAGCCCGACGAGATCAGGAACGCGCAGCGTTGCGGCGGCGCGTCGGGCGCGAGATGCAGCCGGCGCAACGCGATCCCGTCGGTCGCGAGTTCGGGCAGGAAGCTGCGCGCGTTCTCGTCGAAGATGCGCGGGCCGGCCAGGAACGCGCGCCCCGCGAGCCCCGTGCAGGCGTCGCGCATCGTCGCGAAGTAACGGGCCGGCACCGACGAATCCTGGTCGAACAGCGCGACCGCGTCGACGTCGTCGCGAAACAGCGCCGCGAGCCCCGCGTTGTAGGCGCCCGCGATTCCGCCGCGATTGCCGTGATGCAGCAGCGCGATGCCGTCGCGCGCGCACACGTCGCGAGCGCGCGCATCGGGCTGCGGCGTGTTGTCGACGACCAGCAGCGCGTCGCACGCGTGCCGCCACGCGCCGAGCGCCGCGAGCTGCGCGTCGCTCGGGTGATACAGGATCACGAGTGCGCCGAGTGTCGTCATGCCGCTCTCCTCAATGTCCGAACGAAGCGGCCGCGCCGCGCTTCGGCCGCGTGAGCCACATCATCGCGGCGAGCATGAGGCACGTCATGCTCGCCATCCAGAACATGTCGCCCGTCGCCATCATGTACGCCTGCTGCATCACGACCTGGTGCAGCGTGGACAGCTCGCGCACGCCGTCCACGCCCATCGCGTTCAGCGTGTGCACGAAGCGCTGCGTGTTCGCCGACGCGTGCGTGACCGATTGCGACACGACGTCGTAGTGATAGGTCGCGCGGTTGTCCCACAGCGTCACGCTCATCGCGGTGCCGAATGCGGCGGACAGCGTGCGCAGGAAGTTCGACAGGCTCGACGCGGCCGCGAGCCGGTCGTCCGGGATGCGCGACAGCGTCGCGGCCGTCAGCGGAATGAAGAAACACGGCAGCCCGATACCCTGGATCAACCCGGGCGCGGCGATCTGCACGAACGTCATCTTCAGCGTGAAATGCGCATCCCATGCGAGTACGGCCTCAAATATCAGGAATCCGAACGTCGCAAGCACACGCGCGTCGAAGCGATGCGCGTGCAGGCCGACGAGAATCGAGAACACCAGCGCGAGCACGCCGAGCGACGCGGTGGCGAGCCCCGCGTGGAACGCGTTGTAGCCCATCACCGCCTGCATCCACAGCGGGAACACGACGCCCACCACCGAGAAGCTCATCATCCCGAGCGAGATGATCAGCACGCAGAACGAGAACGTGCGGTCGCGAAACAGGCTGAGGTCGACGACCGGATGCGCGTCGCCCGCCTCCCAGATCAGCAGCGACACGATCGCGAGCCCCGCGACCACCGCGAGCGTGACGATCAGCGGCGAATCGAACCAGCCCTTGTCGTGACCGAGATCGAGCATCGCCTGCAGCGAACCGACGCCGATCACGAGCAGCACGATGCCCGGCACGTCGATCGGGCCGGCCGCGCCGCGCTGCGCGTCGGGGCGCAGCATCGCGGTGCAGACGGCGAACGAGAACAGCCCGATCGGCAAATTGATCAGGAAGATCCACGGCCACGAGAAGCTGTCGACGATCCAGCCACCGACCACCGGCCCGAAGATCGGCGCGAGCAGCACCGTCATCGCCCACAGCGCGAGCGCGACCGTGCGCTTGTCCGGCGGGAACGTGCGCAGCAGGATCGTCTGCGACAGCGGCACCATCGGCCCCGAGCACAGCCCCTGCAGCGCGCGGCAGACCACCAGCACGTGCAGGTCGCGTGCGAGCCCGCACAGCAGCGACGTCAGCGTGAACAGCAGCACCGCGCCGACGAACAGCCGCAGCTCGCCGACGCGCCGCGCGAGCCAGCCGGTCAGCGGCACCGCGATCGCGGCCGCGACCGAATACGAGCTGATCACCCACGTACCCTGGCTATTCGAGACGCCGAGACTGCCGGAGATCGCCGGCACCGCGACGTTCGTCACGGTCGAGTCGAGCACTTCGATGAAGGTGGCGAGCGACAGCGCGAACGTCAGCAGCGCGAGCCGCGCGCCGCGCACCGGCGGCGCGGCGGGTGCGGGTTCGCGTGCATCGACGGCGGCGGGCGCGTCCTGAAGCGGCGCTGCGGTGCTCATGCGCCCGCCGTCGCGAGGTAGGCCTGCACCCGCGCGCGTCCGTGGTTAGGCGCGAAGCGCTCGATGAAATCGGCGGCGCGCTCGCAGCCGTCCGGCGCCCGATCGATCAGCGCACGCGTGCGTTCCGCATGCACCGCGAATTCCGGCTCGTCCAGCACGCGCGCGAGCGCCGCACCGAGACGCGCGCCGTCGACGGGGCCGTCGATACGCACGCCGGCGCCGCTCGCCGCGACGCGCTGCGCATTGTCGAACTGGTCGTGCGCGAACGGCGTCACGACCTGCGGGATCCCGGCTTCGAACGCGAGCGCTGCAGTGCCGATCCCGCCGTGATGCACGAGCGCGCGGCAACGCGGCAGCAGCGCGCGCATCGGCACGAAGCGGCGCACCAGCAGCCGGTCGCCGGCCGGTGCCGCATCGTGCGGGCTCAGCAGGATGCCGCGCGCGCCGGTGGCATGCAGCGCGTCCGCGACCGCGCGCGCATACGCGGCGTGATCGACCCGTGTCGACCCGGCCGTGAACACGACGGGCGGCTCACCGGCCGCGAGGAACGCGTCGAGCGCGCGATCGTCGCCGGGCGTCGCGATGTCGTTGAACAGCGGAAAACCGCTTTGCAGATGACCGGCCGGCCAGTCGCGCTGCGCCGGTGCGAACCAGTCGGGAAACAGGCACAGCACGCCGTCGGTCGAATGCAGCCAGCGGCCGAGCACGCGCCGCGCGGGCGCGAGCCCGAGATCGCGGCGCACCGCGTTGAGCGCCGGCCCGCACACGCGGTCGAGCACCTGCCGCTCGATCAGCGTCATCAGCGCCGCCTTCACCGGCAGCGGCCAGCGCGCGGGAATCGTCAGGCGCGGATGCGTCGGCGGCACGTGCGCGGACAGCAGCGTCGACGGCGACACCTGCACCGACACGTACGGCGTGCCGTGCAGCTCCTGCATGAAGCGCGCGGAAAACGCCCACAGCGTGCCGACCAGCACGGTATCGCGATCGGTCAGCGCGCGCAGCGCGTCGTAGTGCGGGCGCAGCACGGGCGCGATCACCTGCCACAGCGTGCGAAACGACGTGCGCGGATCCCACAGCGCCGGGTTCGCCATCGCGGCCTCGTACTCGGCCGCGGTGCCGACCGGCACGAACGTGAAGCCGCAGCGGCGCGCGGCCGCCTCGAACGGCGGATGCGTGCAGAACACGACGTCGTGGCCGCGCGTCGCGAGTGCGCGCGCGACGCCGAGCAGCGGATGCACGTCGCCCGCCGAGCCGATCGCGGTCACGATCACCTTCGCCATCGCGCGCCTCGCGGGAGTCAGTAGAAGCCGGGGATCAGCGCCGCGACCTCGCGGCGATACTGCGTGTACGCCGGCCCGAAATGGCCGGTCAGCCAGCTCTCCTCGACACGCACCTTGTACGCGAGCGACGCGAACACGAGCGCGACGCCGAGCGCGCCGCGCCACTCGCCGCCGATCAGCGCGGCGCCGGCCAGCGCGATCAGGCAGCCGGTGTAGATCGGATGACGCACGAGGCCGTACGGGCCGGTGCGAACGAGTTCGTGGTTTTCCTTCAGCGTGACGGACACGCTCCAGTTCGTGCCGAGATGCAGCCGCGCCCACACGGAGAACAGCAGCCCCGCGACGAGCACCGCGAGCCCGCATTGCGCCTGCAGGCCGAAGCGCTGCCAGTCGGGCACGAGCGCCTGCCACGACGGATCGGGCAGGATGATCAGCGCGCCGCCGACGATCAGCGGAATCGACTGCAGCGTGCGCGAGCGCGACGCCTCCTTGCGCACGGTCGTCTTCACGGCCTGCGACGTCGCGATCCAGTAGGCGAGCCAGATGGCCCACGGAGCGACGATGGCGATGGTCTGAACGATATTCACGGCTGGCCTGCCTCGTGTGGATGAGAATTCGGATGCACCCGGCGTGCCCGGTGCGCGACGTGCTGCGTCACGACGACAGCGCCGGCATCGGTGCTGGCACGCACGCATGCGCGGCGCCGAGCGCGATGCCCGCGGCAACGGGCGGCGCGTCGCAGAAGTAGTCGAGCAGCGCCGCCCGCGTGGCTTCGCGCTGCGCGCGGCCTTCGATGTCGAGGAAATGGCCGGCGTCGGGAATCGTCGCGAAGCGTGCGCGCGGCACGTGCGCGGCCAGCTGGCGAACGTCGGCCGGCGTCGTGTATTCGTCGCGCTCGCCGTTCAGGAACAGCAGCTCGCAGCCGATGTTCGAGAACTCGCTCAGGTAGCGCTCCGGCTGCAGCGACAGGATCTGGTCGACGTGGAACGCGACCTGGTCCTGCTCGTCACGCGGCAGCCGCGTCAGATACCGGTAGTTGTACAGCTTCATGATGCGCGGCAGGTAGCGGCCGACCGTATCGTTCAGCAGCTGCGCGGCCTTCAGGTTCTCGCCGGCCGCGATGTGGTCGCGGGCGCGCGTCACGTAGTCGACCATCGCGTCGTTCAGGAACGGCGAGAACGAGCAGATCGCCGCGCGCCGCACGCTCGGGCAGCCGCGCGCGAGCGCGAACAGCGACGCGACGCCGCCCCACGATACCGACACGAGGAACGCGGGCGCGAAACGCTCGACCAGATGCTGGAGGATCGCGGCCTCGTCGTCCTTGGTCAGGATGAAGCAACCGGGGTTGTGCTGGCGCGACTGCCCCGCGTACGGCAGGTCGAAGCAGATCGTGTTCATCCGCTCGCCGAGATACTGGACGGTCTGCCCGAACGAGGCGGTCGTCGCGAGCGCGCCGTTGACGAGCATCGCCGTGTCGAACGACGGATCGAACACGTTCCGTTCGACGTAGACCTTCAGACCATTCGGTAGCGGGACCACGTATTTTTCGGTCGGCATCGTCGTTCTCCGGTGGATGCGGCGTCTCGGCGTCGCGGCATGCTGCAGGTGCGCAATGGCGGGCGCCGGCCCTGTCGCGGTCGTTGGCCGCGCCCATTGCCGACGCACCGCGGGAATAACCCGCGGCGCCGATTCATTCCTTGTGGTGCGGCGCCATACTAATACGGGCAATATTACTTACTCAAGTCATTCAAACGATCCCCTCTACTCCACCTGGAAATACGCCAGATTCGAATATTTTTGGCATTTTTTATGGTATGCGGAATCGATCAGAAGGTGGCGGCAATCGTTTGCGAGCGAGCCTTCAATCAATGGCACCACCGAATCATTTCCTTTAAATTCAAATAGATAAAATGTTTTAATCGATCGATTGAAGCGAGTTTTCAGAAATTTCCGTTAGCGGCGCACGGCATTCGAATTCCCGGATTTACGAGAATTTCACATAGCTCGACATTCTTTCGATCAGTAATAAATCGAATACGGAAACATTCGCGGCCATTGCACCGTCTTTACCGAAACCGTTTTAAACAAACTTCAAATTATTTAACCACCTTTCAATCGGTTTTTCCGCACCTGCACAATCGCGGCGGCATCATCGGCTTGGTTCCTCCACCCTTCCATCTACCGTCGGACCCCGATTTTTTATTGATTGAACGGTCAATAAAAAACCGCTAAGCTCTCGGCTTCCAGGAACGGCCCGTCCGGGCGAAGGAGTCGCGATGCCGAAAGTCGGAATGCGGGAGATTCGTCGCGCGCAGTTGATCGACGCGACGCTGCGCTCGATCGACGAAGCCGGCCTGCCCGGCACGACGCTCGCCTCGGTCGCGCAGCGCGCGAACATCTCGACGGGGATCGTCAGCCACTACTTCGGCGACAAGGACGGCCTGCTCGAAGCCACGATGCGGCACGTGCTGCGCGATCTGTGGGCGGCCACCACGCGCCGCCGCGTCGCCGCCCGCAAGGACCCGCGCTCCCGGCTGCGCGCGATCGCCGCCGCGAACTTCGACGTCACGCAGGTCAGCACGCCCGTGATGAAGACCTGGCTCGCGTTCTGGTCGCAGAGCATGCACGACGCGATGCTCAAGCGCCTGCAGCACGTGAACACGCGGCGCCTCCATTCGAACCTGTGCGCGGAATTCGCCAAGGCGCTGCCGCGCGCGAAAGCACGGGAAGCCGCCAGCGGCCTCGCCGCGCTGATCGACGGCCTGTGGCTGCGCGGCGCGCTCGCCGGCGGCCCGATCGACACCCGGGCTGCACTGAAGCTCACCCACGATTACATCGACCTGCTGCTCGCGTCCGACTGACGCGTCGCGCACTCGCCCTCAAGGAGATCCTCATGTCCGTATACGGTTTGCAGCGCCTCTACATCGGCGGCGGTTACGTCGACGCCACCAGCGGCAAGACTTTCGACACCTTCGATCCCGCCACCGGCGAACTGCTCGCGCAGGTGCAGCAGGCGAGCGCGGCCGACGTCGACCGCGCGGTCGCATCGGCGCAGGAAGGCCAGCGCGAATGGGCCGCGATGACCGCGATGCAGCGCTCGCGCATCCTCCGGCGCGCGGTCGACCTGCTGCGCGAACGCAACGACGAACTCGCGGCGATCGAGACGCGCGACACCGGCAAGCCGATCGGCGAGACGCTCGCGGTCGACATCGTCACCGGCGCGGACGTGATCGAGTACTACGCGGGCCTCGCGACCGCGATCGAAGGGCTGCAGGTGCCGCTGCGCGCCGAGTCGTTCGTGTATACGCGCCGCGAGCCGCTCGGCGTGTGCGCGGGCATCGGCGCATGGAACTACCCGATCCAGATCGCCTGCTGGAAGACCGCGCCCGCGCTCGCGGCCGGCAACGCGATGGTGTTCAAGCCGAGCGAAGTCACGCCGCTCACCGCGCTGAAGCTCGCGGAAATCTATACGGAAGCCGGCGTGCCGGCCGGCGTGTTCAACGTCGTGCAGGGCGACGGTTCGGTCGGCGCGCTGCTGACCGGCCATCCGGACATCGCGAAGGTGTCGTTTACCGGCGGCGTCGAGACCGGCAAGAAGGTGATGTCGCTGGCCGGCGCATCGTCGCTGAAGGAAGTGACGATGGAGCTCGGCGGCAAGTCGCCGCTGATCGTGTTCGAGGATGCCGACCTCGACCGCGCCGCCGACATCGCGGTCACCGCCAACTTCTTCAGCTCGGGCCAGGTCTGCACCAACGGCACGCGCGTGTTCGTGCACGGCTCGGTGAAGGACGCGTTCACGCAGAAGGTGCTCGAACGCGTGAAGCGCATCCGCGTCGGCAAGCCGACCGATGCCGACACCAACTTCGGCCCGCTCGTGTCGGCCGCGCAGCTCGACAAGGTGCTCGGCTTCATCGAGAGCGGCAAGGCCGAAGGCGCGAAGCTGCTTGCGGGCGGCACGCGCCTGACCGACGGCCACTTCGGCAACGGCCAGTACGTCGCGCCGACCGTGTTCGGCGACTGCCGCGACGACATGAAGATCGTGCGCGAGGAGATTTTCGGGCCGGTGATGAGCATCCTCGAATTCGCATCGGAAGACGAAGTGATCGCCCGCGCGAACGACACGCACTACGGCCTCGCGGCCGGCGTCGTGACCGAGAACCTGTCGCGCGCGCACCGCACGATCCACCGCCTCGAAGCCGGCATCTGCTGGATCAACACGTGGGGCGAATCGCCGGCCGAGATGCCGGTTGGCGGATACAAGCAATCCGGTGTCGGACGCGAGAACGGCATCACGACGCTCGAACACTACACTCGAATCAAGTCGGTACAGGTCGAGCTCGGCCGTTACAACCCGGTGTTTTGAGAACGAGAGGAGATTCCCCGTCATGACGACACGCGAATACGACTACATCATCTGCGGCGCGGGCTCCGCGGGCAACGTGCTCGCGACGCGCCTGACGGAAGATCCGAATGTCACGGTGCTGCTGCTCGAAGCGGGCGGCCCCGACTACCGCTTCGACTTCCGTACGCAGATGCCGGCGGCGCTCGCCTATCCGCTGCAGGGCCGTCGCTACAACTGGGCCTACGAGACCGACCCCGAGCCGCACATGGACAACCGCCGGATGGAATGCGGCCGCGGCAAGGGGCTCGGCGGCTCGTCGCTGATCAACGGGATGTGCTACATCCGCGGCAACGCGCTCGACTACGACAACTGGTCGACGCACAAGGGGCTCGAGAACTGGACGTATCTCGACTGCCTGCCGTACTTCAAGAAGGCCGAGACGCGTGACGTCGGCCCGAACGATTACCACGGCGGCGACGGCCCCGTGTCGGTCACGACCAGCAAGCCGGGCGTGAATCCGCTGTTCGAGGCGATGGTCGATGCGGGCGTGCAGGCCGGTTATCCGCGCACCGACGACCTGAACGGTTATCAGCAGGAAGGGTTCGGCCCGATGGACCGCACCGTCACGCCGAAGGGCCGTCGCGCGAGCACCGCGCGCGGCTACCTCGACCAGGCGCGCGCGCGGCCGAACCTCGAGATCGTCACGCACGCGCTCGCCGACCGCATCCTGTTCGACGGCAAGCGCGCATCGGGCGTCACGTACCTGCGCGGCAGCGAGCGCGCGACCGCGCATGCGCGCCGCGAAGTGCTCGTGTGCAGCGGCGCGATCGCATCGCCGCAACTGCTGCAGCGCTCGGGCGTCGGCCCCGGCGCGTGGCTGAAGGAACTCGACATCCCCGTCGTGCTCGACCTGCCTGGCGTCGGCCAGAACCTGCAGGATCACCTGGAGATGTACATCCAGTACGAGTGCAAGGAGCCGGTGTCGCTGTATCCGGCGCTCAAGTGGTGGAACCAGCCGAAGATCGGCCTCGAATGGATGCTGAACGGCACCGGCCTCGGCGCGACCAATCACTTCGAGGCGGGCGGCTTCATCCGCACGCGCGACGACGACCTGTGGCCGAACATCCAGTATCACTTCCTGCCCGTCGCGATCAACTACAACGGCTCGAACGCGATCGAGATGCACGGTTTCCAGGCGCACGTCGGTTCGATGCGTTCGCCGAGCCGCGGCCGCGTGAAGCTGCGCTCGCGCGACCCGAACGATCATCCGAGCATCCTGTTCAACTACATGGCCGAAGCGCTCGACTGGCGCGAGTTCCGCGATGCGATCCGCGCGACGCGCGAGATCATGCGGCAGCCCGCGCTCGACCGCTATCGCGGCCGCGAGCTGAACCCGGGCGCCGATTGCAAGACCGACAAGGAACTCGACGCGTTCGTGCGGGCCCGCGCTGAAACCGCGTTCCATCCGTCGTGCTCGTGCAAGATGGGTTACGACGACATGGCCGTGGTCGACGAGGAAGGCCGCGTGCACGGGCTCGACGGGCTGCGCGTGGTCGACGCGTCGATCATGCCGATCATCACGACCGGCAACCTGAACGCGCCGACGATCATGATCGCGGAGAAGATCGCCGACAAGATCCGCGGACGCAAGCCGCTCGCGCGTGTCGACGTGCCTTACTTCGTCGCGAACGGCGCGATGGCGCGCAATGTCGCGAAGGCGGTGCGGCAGCCGGAAACGGCGTAACCGCGCAAGCACCCTCCCCGGGGCGCAGCAGCAACCTGCACGGCTCGCGGTGTTTTCACCGCGAGCCGTTTTTCATTTCATCGGGCGCGCTCGCCGCCCGTATTGAATCGCGTGGTCGCAGCCGCCCTCAGCCGCACGCGTTTCGCGCGCACGATCGGATTCGTTCGCGACGTCAGGCTCATCGCGCCGCGCAAGCGATCGAACGCGACATTCTCCGTCGGTCCGAAGCGGCCGACCGCCGGCCACGCGAGCGCTTCATCGAGCCACGTCCGCCACGCGTCGCCGTGAAAGCGGCGCGCGAATTTGCGCACGATACCCGGCGCCGCGATCACGATGCCCGCCAGCAGGTAATACGCCCAGAAGCTGCCCGCGCCGACGAGCCGGTCGAGCCGGCATACGGACACCGCCGCGAGCAGACCGTCCATCGACGCGAGATCGGTGCGCCGTTCGCGAATCGCGCGCGCAACGAGGTTGTGCCGACCGCCGTACGCAGCGAAGGACACCCCGTTGCCGGCGGCAAGCTCCGCGCAGAACATCGCGAGCGCGGCCATCTCGTCGACGCGCGCGGCATCGTCGCGCGGCCCGCAGACGCGCAGCACGATCGCGTCGATGATCGCCCCGGGCTGCGCCGACGGCGCCACGCAAGCTGCCGCGACGGCCGCGCGTCGTTCTCTCAGGTTCTTCACGGGCGGTGCTTCGCCGTTCGCGGATGGTTCCCGTACTTCGTGCTCGCCGCCATCGTCACCGCCGGGTTCGACACCGCCGGCAATCCGCTCGAGCGCGGCCCAGCCGTCGTCGGGATCGTCGAAAGCCCATGCATCGACGAAGCCGTGCGCCGAATCGAATACCGCGCGCGATCCGCGGCAGCGTCGCTCGGCATGCGCGAGCTGTGCCGTGTCGGGAATGTGCAGGCAGGCACCGAGCGGATCGCTCGCGTCGCACGCGCAACCGCCGCCGTCCGTTGCAATCCACGGCGCGAGTTCGTGCAGGACGGCGATCGCTTCGCGCGACAGGTTCACGCCGGCTCGCCCGCGGGCCGCGCGCGCCGGCAGGACAGCCGGTGCGTCGGCGCCAGCGTCGGCGTCGGCCGTCGCCACGCAAACCGCTTCGTTCAGGTGTTCGATCAGATACTGCAGCCACGCGGCCGTGCGCAGCCGGTCGAGCGTCGCACCGCGGGCATCGCCATACTTCGCTGGGTCAGTAAGCATGGGGGGTCCGGAATGGTTGTCTTGTATCGGCCGAAGCAGGCGGCACGATGCGCCGCACCGGCCCCCTGCACGGCCGCCCGCCTCGGATCGCGAGGCAGGCGGCCCGCCGGCCGTCGCGCCGCTACGCGCGACGACGCGGATGCATCGCGAAACCGGAACGCCCGCCGCGCATCCCTGCACGGCCCTCATTCATCGCGGGCGTCCGGCCTCGATCAGGTGCCGCTTACTGCACGTGGAACTTCGGCGACGTGGCAACCGTGCCGCTGACCGTGCAGTCCGGCGTCAGCACTGCGTTGTTGAACGTCAGCGACGAGTTCGGATCGCTCCACGTCGTCACGATCTTGCTCGGCCCGCAAGTACCGAGCAGCGTCACGGTCACCTTCGCGTTGTTGATCGTCAGTTGCGTCGTGCTGTCGGCCTGCCCCGTCCACGGCGCCGCGCTGGTCGCGCTGCCGCTGATCAGGCCGCACGTCGCGCCGCCCGCGAACGTCGTCGACGTGATGTTGACGATGCCCGTCGAGCTGATCGTGCCGTTGAACGTCGCGTTGCAGCTCGCGTTGATCGCCCCCTTGGCCAGGACCGTGAGGCCCGTCGCGGAGAACGGTTCCCCGTTCGGGTTCATCGCGTGCCCGTCGACGCGCGAAACGGTCACGGCGAAAGCAGGCGCGGCCGAAACCACGGTGAATGCCACTGCAGCAACAAGCGATACGAGTTTGCGAATGCTCATTTGAACTGCCCCCTCTCTCTTCACAATTGGCGGCACGCCGCCAGGAACGCGACACGCCGGCCGGATTCGCCCGGCCGCGCGGTCGCAGGAAGCCGCCGGCGTGCGCGATGCACGCCGGACGGCTCAGAACCTGTAGGAAACACCGACGAACGTGATCAGCGGGTCCGCCTTCAGCCGCGTGCGCGTGGTCGCGAGCGTCGAACCGTCGGCGGCCTTGATCACGAGCGACGAGTAGGTCTTCAGCGGCATGTAGGTCAGCGTCGCCGTGAGCCCCCAGTGCTTGTCGATCGCATAGCTCGCGCCGACGTTGTAGACCGGCGTGAACGACGACGACGCCTTGCCCTCCACCGACGTCGGCCCCGGCTTGCCGGCGCCGGCCGCGAGCACGCTGCCGAGGTTCTCGTTGATGTCCTTCGCGAAGTTGCCGTTCAGTTCGATGTTGCTGAACCAGCTGTAGGCCACGCCGATCCCGACGAACGGACGGAACTTCGCGGTCGGTGCATTGAAGTAGTACTGCAGAATGATCGTCGGGCTCCATTGCCGTGCGTTCTTCACGGCCGGCTGGTTCGCCGGCTTGTCCATGTCGACGTTGCCGAGCGAACCGGCCGGACCGGGCGGCCTGATCACGCCGTGCCCGGTCAGCGTGAACTCGGGCGGCACGCCGAGCACCGACGTCACCGCGATGTGGTCGGTGAAGAAGTGCGTGAGCGTGAGGCCGACCGTATCGGCGTTGTTGACCGTCAGGCTCGTGCCCGGCGACGTGAACGAACCGGGCAGCCGCAGCGGCCCGTTGATCGGCATGCTCGCGAGATTCGTCGTCAGCCCGTTGGTCGAATCCTGCGGCATGATGTGCAACCAGCCCAGCGTCGCGACGTTGTCGCCCGCCTGCTGGGCCGATGCGAGCGTCGACACGCCTGCGACGACACCCGCGACAATCAGCTTCTTCATCAAGTCTCCCCTCGTTTCGTCCGGGCACCGCGCCGTTGCGCGCGGCACCGCCGTGTCTCCATCCATGCGCGGTTACTGCACGAACGCACCGACCGTGAAGTACGGATTGCGCGTATCGGCCATGTCGAGGAACCCGAACACGCCGCCGGTGAACACGAACTTGCCGGTCGCCGGCCCCGACGCCGCGTCCGCGTGCACGGTCGTCACGACGCCCGGCACCTTCTGCGTGTAATCGAGGTTCAGCGCGCGCGTGAGCGCGGCCTGCGATGCGTTGAACGGATCGAGCAGCGTCGCCTGCGCACCGACGAGCGCGGTCGCGCGATAGTTGAACGCGCTGTCGACGCCCGTGTACTCGCCGTTCTGCGATCCCTGCGCGATCGCCGCCTGCGGGCTCAGGAACGAGATGCCCGATTCGTCGTCGGCGCTCGGCGGGCCCTGCGTGAGGTCCGCGTTCGCGGCGCCCGTGCGGATGAAAACCGGCACGAGCTGGTTGCGCAGCTTGCCGACGATCAGGATCCCCTTGCCGGCCCTCGCCGGATCGAGCGCGGCGAGCGTCGGCGCAATCTGCGGCTGGTAGTTCAGCGACTGGAACGCCGGGGCGTCCGCGCGCAGCGTGAATGGCTGGTTCACGGTCGCGCTCGACGCGAGCGGCTGACCGCCGTTCTTCTTGCCGAAGTTGTCGGTCTCGACATAGCTGCCGTCCGCGTGGATCGTCACCTGCTGGTCGAGCGCCACCGGCTGGAAGTTCTGCGACGGCACCTGGTGGTAGCCGAGCTGGTTGTACGTGCCGGCGATCTTCGACAGATCGGTTTCGAGCGACGAGAAGCTGATGAACGGGTAGTACGGGAACGTCGTCTTCGGAATCCTGCCGACACCGATCACGCCGTCGAACTGGATCGTCGCCCCGGGAATCGCGCCGCCGAGCACACCTTCGCCGAGGAACAGGCGCGCCGGACGGCTCGGGTCGAGGCTCGCGTTCTGCATCCGGAACGTGCACTGGTTCAGCTTCACGGTCGGCAGGCCCGTTTCGTCGGCCAGCGTGCCGTCGACGACGTTGGCCGGCGCGGTGTCGCGCGTCGGTTGCACGGTGCCGGTGGTGGTCGGCACCGGCGAGGCGAGGTAGGTCATCCGGTACGTCATCTTCGTCGTGTCGAGCTGCACCTTCACGAGTTCGCCCGAGCCGGAGCCGCCGACGAACACCGTGCCGTAGTCGATGGCCTGCGGGCACAGCCGGACCACCGGTGCGGGCGGCGGGTCGCCATCACCGCCGCAGGCGGCCAGCGCGGGCGCGAGCGACGCCGCGGCCATCCAATGCTTCACATTCATAGGAATCCTCTTGAATTTCGATTCGCCGGCGGCGACGCATGCGCCGCCGGTGTTCCGGGTTCAGTCCGCGGTTACTGGACGAACGCGCCGACCGTGAAGAACGGATTGACCTTGCTGTTGTTGACGACCATCGCGTACACGTTGCCGGCCGTCACGAGCCAGCCCGTGTCACCCTTGCCGAAGATCGCCACGTTGCCGTTCGCCCCCTTCGCGTCGAAGTCCTGCGAGGCCGTGACCTTGATCTTGCCGGGCGTCGCCTGCGTGTAGTCGAGCGCGAACTGCGACGTGACCGACGACGTCTGCGGATCGATGAACGCCGCGGTGGCGCCCTGGAACAGCGTCGACGTATAGTTCGCGGCCATCGTCGACACGGCGGTGCCGTCGTTGCAGTTGCCGGCCTGCGCCAGGAAGAAAGTGCCGTCGAAGGTGCCGGGCAGATCCGGATGCGGAACGTTGTTGTTGAAGCTCGGCCCCGACGTCGCGATCGCGAACGTCGCGGTGCTGGGTGCCACGACGCCGCACGCGGACGCGCTCGTTGCGCCGATGAACCCGCCTTTCAGCGAATTCGCGCCGACGGCCGTGGTCCGCGACAGCATCGAGATCCCCACCTCGGCATCGGCGACCGACGCCAGCAGGTTGCTCGCGTCGATATGCGTGTAGCCCACGCGAATCACGATCGGCACCAGCACGCCGTTCAGCTTGCCGACGATCATGATGCCCTTCGCCTGACTCGGCGCGACGATGACGATTGCCGAGCCCTGCCCCGCGAACGGATAGATGAGGTTTCCGCCCGCCTTCGCCACCGGGTGGCTCACGAACACGTTGTCGGGCGAACCGTCCGTATTCTTGCGCAACGCCCACGGCGTCCCGGTGGTCTGGCACGAGTAGTCGCTGCCCGCCGTGATGGTGCACGAGCCGTCGGCATTGAACGTCTGGTTCCAGTTGACGACATCGGGTTGCCAGCCGACGGCGCCCGTGCTGCTCTGCGCGCTGCCGCCGACCGGCGACAGGTGGATGCCGAGTTCGTTGTAGTTGCCGGCGACCTTCGAGAAGTCGGTTTCGGTGTCGGTGAAGCCGATGAACGGATAGAAATCGAAGGTGCGCGACGGCACGGTGCCGAGCACGACGCCCGGGAACGGCTCGAGACCGGCGAACGCGATCGTCGCGCCCGGAATCCCGCCGCCGACCACCCCGTTGCCGACGAACAGCATCGGCGGGTCCGCGCGATTGATCGTCACCGCATACGCGCCGTCGCTCGTCGCGCCGCTGTCGAGCACGAACGCGCAGCGGTTCTGCTCGGCGGTCGGCAGATTGGCCGGATGGTGAAACGCGCCGCTGATCGTCAGGCCCGCACGCGTGTCGTTGACCTGCCCCGCCGACGTCGGCACCGACGACTCGATGAACTGCATCTGGTAGGTCAGCTTCGTCGTGTCGAACTTCACCTTCACGTATTCGCCGCTGCCGGCGCCGCCCGTGTAGGTCGTCGTGTAGTCGAGCGAATCCGGACACAGCTTCTTCACGACGGGCGGCGTCGTCTCGGCGCCGCTCGGCCCGCATGCGCTGCCCGAGCACTGCGGCACGTTGATCGGGCCCGGATCGTCGCCGCCGCCGCAACCGGCGACGAACGGGAGCGCCAGCACGGCGCACGACAGGATCGCCTTCCGCCATTCAGGAATGCAAAGCATCAACCCCTCCTTTTGAGGTACGACAAGTCTCGTCCGGACGGGCTGCGTGGCCCGCCGGTTGGTATCGCGCCGCCGCGACGGCGCGCGGCGCATGACGATGCGCGCAATGCGCGCCGCGTTGCCGGTCGGGCAAACGTGATCAGGACCGCCGCGGCAGGCAAGCGCTCTCCGGCGGCGCCGTCATGCGGCACGGCACCGTCGGAGCAATCGAAACGGAAGATGGAGCGTCGCTACTGCGGCAACGCGATGTGATGACGCAGGCACGCGACTCGCGTCGCGCCCGCATCCGGCGAAATGCAGCAAAACGGCCGTCCGGCCGGCCCCTCGGAAAGGCGTCTCATGGTGTGGTCTCCATACGTACGCTTGATTCGTTATCGTGATGCGTCGTTGGTCGAGACTATGATCGGACGATACGCACAAGTAAATGGATGCAGAGTTCCAAACGCGCCGAACCGCGCACGCCTAGTGCGAGCAGGGCGTTTGACAATTTTTCAAACGGCCTTCATTTTATTTGCTCAGACAAATACCGGGGCTGTACAACGCGCGTTCGAACGAGGGCGCCCGACCCACGCGAGGCCCGGCGTGCGGGCCTCAGGCGGGCCGCACGCACGAGGGCGCACGCTCACACGTCGATGATCGCAAGCGTGCCGTGGCTGCCCGGCAGCACCGCGTGACGCGTGCCGGCGACCGCGAGATACATCTGTCCGGCCTCGACCACGACCGTCTGCGCGTCGACCTCGAGCATCAGCCTGCCGTCGAGCACCAGCAGCCCCTCGTTGTAATCGTGCACTTCGGCTTCGTACGGCTGCGCGTCCATGCGCAGCACCTTGATCCGGGCCGGGCCGACTTCGCCGACGATCGTGGATTGCCATGCGACGGCCTGGGCCGCCGCGACGGACTTGAAATCGATCAAAGACATGCGCACCGCTCCTGGAACGTGAGAGGAACGCATTATCGCGAGCGCGGCGCACGCCGTCCCGGTACGGCGCGGCGTCGACCGGGCAGCACAGTCGTGCCGGCCGCCAAGCGCTCACGCGAGCGTCATCCGATTGCCCGAAAACCGCGCGCATTGTTCACTCGATTCCAATAAAGCGTCGCTTTATTGAGTGAGGCGCGCGCATTTCACGCAAATCGCGCACCGGCATCGCATGTCCTTGCCGTCGAAATGCATTTCCATCTTCCGATTGCTAATATGGCGGTCCTGCGATCCCGCACCACAACGCCGTTCGACATGACGCCCGTTCGCCATGCCGCCCCCGCCCCGCCGCTTCGCTGCGGCGGCTCCGGGCACGCGCGGCGCGCAGCGTCGGACCGACCGGCCGTGCCATCCGTGAGCATGCAACCGATCCTTTCCGTCTCCGACCTCTCCAAGACATACGCGTCCGGCTTCCAGGCGCTGAAGCACGTGACCCTCGACATCCGCCCCGGCGAGATCTTCGCGCTGCTGGGCCCGAACGGCGCGGGCAAGACCACGCTGATCGGCTCGATCTGCGGCATCGTCACGCCGACCGAAGGCCGCGTGACGGTCGGCGGTCACGACATCCGCGACCAGTACCGCGCCGCCCGCGAAATGATCGGCCTCGTGCCGCAGGAGCTGACCACCGACGCGTTCGAAACCGTCTGGGCGACGGTATCGTTCAGCCGCGGCCTGTTCGGCAAGGCGCCCGATCCCGCGTACATCGAGAAGACGCTGAAGGCGCTGTCGCTGTGGGACAAGCGAGACAACAAGCTGATGACGCTGTCGGGCGGCATGAAGCGCCGCGTGATGATCGCGAAGGCGTTGTCGCACGAGCCGCGCATCCTGTTCCTCGACGAGCCGACGGCCGGCGTCGACGTCGAGCTGCGCCGCGACATGTGGAAGCTGGTCGACTCGCTGCGCGAAAGCGGCGTGACGATCCTGCTGACCACGCACTACATCGAGGAGGCCGAGGAAATGGCCGACCGGATCGGCATCATCCTCGGCGGCGAGCTCGTGCTCGTCGAAGAGAAGCGCGAGCTGATGCGCAAGCTCGGCAAGAAGCAGCTGACCGTGCAGCTCGAGCATCCGCTCGCGACCGTGCCGGCCGATCTCGCCGCGTTCGGGCTCGAACGCGCGGACGACGGCAACGCGCTCGTCTACACCTACGACTCGCAGCGCGACGACGCGAGCATCGCGACGCTGATCAACGCGCTCGGCTCGGCCGGCATCGGCTTTCGCGACCTGCATACGACACAGAGCTCGCTCGAGGACATTTTCGTCAGCCTGATCGACAACCGCCGCAACGGCGCACAAGGGACCTAACGCACATGGCGAACTGGAATTTCCACGGCATCCGCGCGATCTACCGCGCCGAAATGGCCCGCACGCGCCGCACGCTGATGCAGAGCATCATCGCGCCGGTGATCTCGACGTCGCTGTACTTCGTCGTGTTCGGCTCGGCGATCGGCTCGCGCATCAGCGACGTGAACGGCATCGGCTACGGGTCGTTCATCGTGCCGGGCCTCGTGATGCTGTCGCTGCTGTCGCAGAGCATCTCGAACGCGTCGTTCGGCATCTACTTCCCGCGCTTCACGGGCACGATCTACGAGATCCTGTCCGCGCCCGTGTCGTACTGGGAGATCGTGATCGCCTATGTGGGTGCGGCCGCATCGAAGTCGCTGCTGCTCGGGCTGATCATCCTCGCGACGGCCGGCCTGTTCGTGCCGCTGCACATCCTGCATCCGTTCTGGATGGTGCTGTTCCTCGTGCTGACGTCGATCACCTTCAGCCTGTTCGGCTTCGTGATCGGGATCTGGGCCGACAGCTTCGAGAAGCTGCAGCTCGTGCCGCTCCTGATCATCACGCCGCTCACGTTCCTCGGCGGCAGCTTCTATTCGGTCGACATGCTGCCGCCCGCGTGGCGCATCGTCACGCTGTTCAACCCGATCGTCTATCTGATCAGCGGCTTCCGCTGGTCGTTCTACGGGCTGGCCGACGTGCACGTGGGGATCAGCCTCGCGGCGACCTCGCTGTTCCTCGCGATCCTGCTTGCAGTCGTCGCGTGGATGTTCCGCACCGGCTACAAGCTGAAGAACTGACGCGGCTCGGCCAAGGGGGCGCCGCGGTTCGCGGATTCGGGGCCGCGCTGCTAGACTGGATCGGAAGATCGACTGCTGCCGTCTGCCGCGCCGCAACCCGCGACGCGCGGACGGCCCGGCTCCCTTCCCTGCGCGAGGATCCCCGATGAGCGCCTCCCGAATCGACGTCGTCCGCGACGGCCTGTTTCGCGCCACGTCCTACGTCGAAACGCTGAACCTGAGCTTCAGCCAGTTCTTCGTACGATCGACGCACGGCGACGTGCTGTGCGTCGAAACGGGCACCCGTTCCAATTTCACCCAACTGAGCGCGGCACTCAACACCATCGGCATCGCGCCATCGATGGTCAGCAGCGTGATCGTCCCGCACTTCGAGGCCGACGAAATGGGCGCGCTGCCCGACTTCCTCGCGGCCAACCCGGCGCTCGTCGCGTACGGGCATCCGATGTGTACCTGGGGGCTTGCCGACGTATTCGGCGTACATGCGGTTCCGCTGACGGACGGTGAACCGAGGACGCTGTCGGGCATCGACGTCGTGCCGGTCTTCACGAAACACGTGCATCAGTGGGATTCGCTCGTCGTGTACCTGCCGGCGTACAAGGCGCTGCTGTCGTCGGACATCCTGATGCGCTTCGGCAGGGAGGAAACCGACGACCCGCTGCCGGCGATCCTCGACGCGATCACGCGCTCGGACTACCTGCCGTCGCTCGCGCACCTGGCGAGCGCACTGCGCCGCATCCAGGCGCTCGATCTCGACATCATCCTGCCGATGCACGGCCCGGCGATCACGCACGACATTGCGCGCGTGATCGCCGGTGTGATCGCGCATTGCGACGCGGCCGCGGCATAGCGCACGCGCTGTCGCGTGCGGCAGCCGGCAGCCCGTCGCCGGTCAGGCGCCGGTCACGACGAATTCGGCGGACGCCTTGCTCTGGACCGCGGCCATCACCGCGAGTTCGCGCTTGCTGCGCGGCTCGCCGGCCACGACGCCCGTCGCATGCTTGGCCTTCGCGCCGAGCGGAAAGAACACGAACGACGCGCCGGCCGGCGCATCCGGCTCTGCCCGCAGGCGTTTGTTCAGAATCTTCAGGTACTTTTTCTTCGAGACTTCCTTCGTTGCCATGGCGCCCTCCGCATGAACGTAATGCAGACCAGCATACCAGTTTTGACCGGCGGCTCCAGCGCGCCGCGGCACGATCGACCCGTACCGGAATCAACCGGCTTGCGCGACTCGCCGCGTCATCGGGCATCGAGATTTTTTTTCGCGCGATGTCGATTCGCGCGATCGTCGCGCGTCGTAGTGTCGTAACCGATCGATTTGCCGTCCGCACGGCCGGCCGGTCGCGGATCTTCCCTTTCCCGTTCAAGGAGTCACAACGATGCGCGTCATGGTAATCGTCAAGGCAACGGCCATTTCCGAATCGGGCGCGATGCCCGATACCGAACTGCTGGCCGCGATGGGCCAGTACAACGAGGAACTCGTGAAGGCCGGCGTGATGCTGGCCGGCGAAGGGCTGCACCCGAGTTCGCGCGGCAAGCGCGTGCACTTCTCCGGCAAGGACCGGACCGTCATCGACGGCCCGTTCGCCGAAACCAAGGAACTGATCGCCGGCTACTGGCTGTGGCAGGTCGACTCGATGGAAGAAGCCGTCGAATGGGTCAAGCGCTGTCCGAACCCGATGCCGATCGAATCGGACATCGAGATCCGCCAGGTGTTCTCGCCCGAGGATTTCGGCGCGGAATTCACGCCCGAGCTGCAGGAGCAGGAAGCGCGGCTGCGCGCGCAACTCGGCGACGGCCCGAAGGCGCCGCCGGCCGGGAACTGACGGATCGCACTGACCTGCCCGCCGGGCGGGCCGCCTCGCAGCCGTGCGCGGCGGCCCGCCCGGAAAGTCTCGGGTCGATCGCGCCCCGGCACCGCGCCACCCGCCGTTCCAGCCTGCCCTTCGGCGCTTTTTTTTCACCTCCGTTGTCGATTTCCCTGCTTGCCGGCCGTCCTGATGTCGTAAGCCCGTTCGCCTTGCGGCGGACGATCATTCGACCACCCACCCCAAGGAGATACGACCATGCGCGTCCTGGTAATCGTCAAGGCCACCGCCGATTCCGAATCCGGCCGGATGCCCGACCCTGAAATGTTCGCTGCGATGGGCCGCTTCAACGAGGAGCTGGCGAAGGCCGGCATCCTGCTGATCGCCGACGGCTTGCAGCCGAGCATGCGCGGCAAGCGCGTCCACTTTGCCGGCAAGAACCGCACCGTCATCGACGGCCCGTTCGCCGAAACGAAGGAGCTCGTCGCCGGCTTCTGGCTGTGGCAGGTGAAATCGATGGAAGAAGCGGTCGAATGGGTGAAGCGCTGCCCGAATCCGATGCGCGGCGACTCCGACATCGAAATCCGCCCGCTGTTCGAAGCCGAGGACTTCAGCCCGGCATTCACGGCCGAACTGCAGGCGCTGAAAGCGACACTGAGCGCGCAAGCCGAGGCCGGGAAGCGCACGTAAGCCGTGCGGCGTCTGGCGACTCCACATGACCGCCGGGCGCCTTCGCTACCCGCCGACGCGTGCATGGCTCACGCGCGATTGCGCGGCACCGCGAGCCGCTCGACCGCCCCAGCGGTCACGTCCCTGAACATCCCGGCATTGCCGTACGCCCGCGCGGCAAGCATTGCGCCATAGACCAGCGACACGAACGTCGCGGCCTCGGTCTGCACCGACACGCCCGGCTGCACGACGCCGTCTTTCACGCCGGTGTCGAGCACGCGCACCAGCCACGCCGCAAGGTCGTCGAAATGCGCCTTCACCGCCCGCGCGACTTCGTCGGGCAGCGCCGGCAACTCCGCGCCGAGCATGCCGGCGACGCAGAACGGCGCGCTGTCGTCCGCGATGCAGCGTTCCCAGTAGCCGATGTATGCGCGCATCTGCACCAGCGCGTCGGCACCGCTCGCGTCGAGCAACGCCATGTCGGCATCGAATTTCGCCTGCGACTGCTGCAGCACGGCGACCGCCAGATCCGCCTTCGTCGGAAAGTGGTGGTGAATGCTCGCCTTCCTGATGTCGATCGCCTCGGCGATGTCGGCATAACTGAACCCGCTGTAGCCGCGCCGCATGATCAGTTGCCGCCCGGCTTCGAGTATGCGCCCCGCCGTACTGTCCCCTGATACCGTCATCTTGCCTACCATCTAGTCGGATGAAAAACACGGATAGTTTACCTCCCTGAGATACTCTTTTCCAGCCGTGATTTCTTCTTGCACGTCATCCTACCTACTAGTAGGATGACTTCATCGACGGAACAAGACGCCTGTCGATATCCGACGGTTCCTACCCTGTCTTCCTTCTGGAGAATGAAAATGAAGCGCTTTTCCCAAGTCCGCCAGATCGCCGCGGCACTCGCCCTGACCGCCGCCGCACTCGGCTCGCATGCGGCCGTCGCCGCCCCCGTCAAGAACGTCGTGCTGGTTCATGGCTACTTCGCCGACGGCTCTGGCTGGCAAGCCGTCTCGAACATCCTGACACGTGACGGCTACAAGGTTTCCGTCGTGCAGCAGCCGGAAACGTCGTTCGACGACGACGTGAAGGCAACCCGGCGCGTCGTCGACGCGCAGGACGGCCCGAGCATCCTCGTCGGCCATAGCTACGGCGGCGCGGTGATCACCGAAGCCGGCAACGACGACAAGGTCGCGGGCCTCGTCTACGTCGCAGCATTCCAGCCCGACACCGGCGAAAGCCCGCTCGAACTGACCAGGAAGACGCCGCCCGCGACAAAGGCGATCAAGGCCACCGAAGACGGCCATCTGTATTTCGACGAAGCGTCGTTCCATGCCGACTTCGCGGCCGACGTGCCGGCCGCCCAAGCGAAATTCATGGCGATCTCGCAAGTCACGCCGGCCGCGCAGTCGTTCGGCGTGCCGATCACGCACGCCGCATGGCGGACGAAGCCGAGCTGGGCGGTGGTCGCCACCGCGGACCGCGCGATCAACCCCGAGCTCGAACGCTTCATGACGCAACGCGCCGGCAGCAAGACGATCGAACTCAAGTCGAGCCATGTCGCCTACATCTCGCATCCCGCTGAAGTCGCGAAGCTGATCGAACAGGCAGCCCGGGGCACCGGCAAGGAGTAATGCAGCGCGTTGCCCGAAGCGCTCCGGTTGACGCCGTCGGTCCAGTAACGTATCGTTTTGACACGTTACTGGACCGACAAACGCTTTCCACCATGCATTCCCGTTTCGACCGCTTTCGCGCGACGCCGCTCGGCACGCAACTCGAAGCGCTGATCGCGCGGCCTGAGCGCTATGTCGAATTCGCGGCGCTGTCGCGTGTCGGCGTCGCCGCGATCGGCGCGATCCAGCACGAAATCGCGCACAAATTTCCCGAAATCGAAGCCGATACGACGGCCCGGCAGTTCTGCGGCGCGATGGTCGCCGACGTGATGCGCCGCCACGGGCATGACGTCGTGCAGGCGCGCGGCCGGATCGGCGGCGCGTTGTTCAGCTACGGCGCGGTATTCAGCGCATTTCCGCGGGTGCTGCCGTTCGCCGACGTCGTCGTCGAGCTGGCCGCGATGCCCGCGCGGATCGCCGCGTATGCCGCGCACTTTCCCGCCGTGCTCGTCACACGCCGCCCGGCCGGCACGGGCTTCTCGCTCGTCGAGCACGCATGCCACCTGCGCGACCTCGACGCGGTGTTCGCCGAACGCATCGAAGTCGTGCGCGCGCACGAATTGCCGGTGATCGCCTCCGTCGACGGGACGGCACTCGCCGCGCAGCGCGACTATCTGGCGCAGCCGCTCGACGACGCGCTTGCCACGTTCCGCGCCGGTCGCGCCGCGCTGTGCGCGACGGCCGCCGCGCTGCAACCGTCGGAACTGGCGCGCTGCGGGCTGCGCGACGGCATCCGCCGGATGTCGCTCGACGAACTCGTGCGCGAGCTGCTCGACCACGATCGCACCCACGTGCTCGAACTCGACGAACTGCTCGCCGAACTCGAATTGCCGCCCCTTCCGTCGTCGACCGTCCAATGAGCCTGCCCGCCCCGCCCGTCGTCTTCGTCCACGGTTTCATCGGCACGTTCGACGTGCCCGCATGGCCCGGCCCGCATCTCGCCCCCGACCTGCTCGGCTACGGCATCCATCGCGACACGCCGTTCGACGCGATCACGCTCGCCGCGCAGGTCGAGCATCTGCGGCAGGCTGTCGACACGCACTACGGCGCGCAGCCGGTCGATCTCGTCGGTCACTCGGTCGGCGGCGCGATCGCGATGCTGTTCGCCCATGCCCATCCGGCGCGCGTGCGCCGGATCGTCAACGTCGAAGGCAACTTCACGCTCGACGACGCATTCTGGTCGGCGTCGGTCGGCCGCATGTCGCCCGCGCAAGCCGACGCGATGCTCGACGGCCTGCGCAGCGATCCATCCGGCTGGCTGCGCGGCGCGATCGACGAACCGTCGCCGCGCCAGCTCGACGACGCGCGCCGCTGGCTCGCGCATCAGCCGGCGTCGACGCTGCGCGCGATGGGACGCTCGGTGGTCGCGACGACGGGCGAACCCGGCTATCTGCAGCTGCTGGCCGAAGTATTCGAGCGCCATCCGGTGTGGCTCGTCGCCGGCGATCGCTCGCGCGCGGGCTGGCACGTGCCGGACTGGGCGCTCGCGCGCTGCGCCGGCTTCGAGACGATCGCCGGCTGCGGGCACCTGATACCGGCCGAGCGGCCCGCCGCGTTCCGGGAGGCGCTGGCGCGCTGCCTCGGCTGACGCGCGCGGCCGCCGGACTGGGCGCCGGCCACCTGACAACTCGTAGGATTCGCCGAAATTTGGCTGAAAGGCACGGTTGCTAGAGTCGCCAAACAGGGTTTTCCCGATGCCCGACTGCCGAACGGAAACGACACATGCGAGGCTCCATGAACCTGATCCGCACGTTCTGGCTACTGCTGCTGCTCGCCGTCGCGGGCCCGGCCCTCGCCTTTCAGACGCGGGTCGTCGCGATCCCGAGCGCGGCGATGAACGAGACGCTGAAGGCGACCGTCGTGCTGCCGGACGACTATGCGCGCCTGCGCCACGGGCCTGAACGCGCCGTCGAGCGCTTTCCGGTCGTCTACCTGCTGCACGGCTCCGGCGGCGACCACACCGACTGGACCGCGAACACGCGGATCGCCGCGCTGGCCGATCGCCATCACGTGATCCTGGTGATGCCCGACGGCGGACACGAAAGCTGGTACATCGACAGCCCGTTCGACTCGGGCAGCCGCTACGAAACCTTCGTCGGCGACGAAGTCGTGTCGTATGTCGACATGCACTTCAGAACCATCGCGACCAAGGGCGCACGTGCGATCACCGGGCTCAGCATGGGCGGCTTCGGCGCGCTGCGCATCGCGCTCGACCGGCCCGACACGTTCGGCGCGGTCGGCAGCATCAGCGGCGCGGTCGATCCGCGCTGCTGCGAGGACGAGCCCGGCATCGACCACGTGTTCGGCGATCCCGTCCGCCATCCGTCGTTCTGGAACCGCAACGCGATCGTCGAAAGCGCGCGCGCGTTCGTCCGTGCGCATCTCGACCTGACGATCGACTGCGGCCGCGACGACTCGTTCGTCAGCTCGAACCGCACGCTGCATCAACGACTCGTCGCACTCGGCGTGCCGCACGACTATGCGGAGCGTCCGGGCGGTCACACGTGGGACTACTGGGCGCACGCGATCCGCTACCAGATGCAGTTCTTCGCGACGTCGTTCCAGCACGGCGGCTACGCGTAGGATCCGCCCACCCGTGTCGCGCGCCGTCCGGCCGGCGTGACGCGGACAGCCCGACGCGCATCGCGCTGCCGCGCCCGTGGGTCGTCGCAGCGCGCGACGGACCCGATGGTAGGATGCGCAGGCATCGACCACCCGACTTCCTCCATGCCGCGCGACAACTTTGCGGACCTGCTCGCCTTCATCGCCGTCGCGCGCGAGCGCAGCTTCACGCGCGCGGCCGCCCGGCTCGGCGTGTCGCAATCCGCACTCAGCCACACGATCCGCTCGCTCGAGACGCGTCTCGGTGTGCGGCTGCTCACGCGCACGACGCGCAGCGTGGCGCCGACCGAAGCCGGCGAGCGCCTGCTGCTCAACCTCGCGCCGCGCTTCGACGAAATCGAGGCCGAACTGTCGGCGCTCGCGGAACTGCGCGACAAACCGGCCGGCACCGTGCGCATCAACGCGACCGACTACGTGATCCGCACGCTGCTGTGGCCAAAGCTGTCGCCGATCCTGCTCGACTACCGCGACCTCAAGGTCGAGTTCGTAACCGACTACGGGCTCTCCGACATCGTCGCGGAACGCTTCGACATCGGCGTGCGGCTGGGAGACCAGGTCGCGAAGGACATGATCGCGGTGCGCATCTCGCCCGACCTGAAAATGGCGATCGTCGGCGCGCCCGCGTATTTCGCGCAACGCGAGCACCCCGCGACGCCGCAGGATCTCGTCGCGCACGACTGCATCAACCTGCGGCTGCCGACTCACGGCGCGCTGTACGCGTGGGAACTCGCGCGCGGCGACGACACGCTGCAGGTGCGCGTCGACGGCCAGGTCACGTTCAACGGCACCTATGAAATGCTCGACGCGGCGCTCGCAGGCTACGGCCTTGCGTACGTGCCGGCCGAACTCGCCGCGCCGCACGTCGGTACCGGCAGGCTCGTCAGCGTGCTCGACGACTGGTGTCCCACCTTTCCCGGCCACCACCTGTACTACGCGAGCCGGCGGCAATCGTCGCGGGCTTTCGCGCTGATCGTCGACGCGCTGCGCCATCCCGGCCATTCATGAACCGGTTCGATAAGTGCATGCGCATTCCTGGGGATTATCGATAGCGCGTCGGTGGCTACCATCGTCGATGTCTTCCACGTCCTCCGGAGCCCTCGATGTCCGAACCGACTTCCGCCGCGCGCCAGGCCTTCGGCGCAATCGCGCCGGCTCTCGCCGACTACACCGACAACGTGCTGTTCGGCGACGTGTGGCAGCGCCCCGGCCTGTCGCCGCGCGATCGCAGCCTGATCACGGTCGCGAGCCTCGTCGCGCTGTATCGCGTGAACGAACTGCCGTTCCATCTGAAGAAGGCGCTCGACAACGGCATCACGCGCGACGAGCTGATCGAGGCGATCACGCATCTCGCGTTCTATTCGGGCTGGCCGACCGCCAGCTCGGCGCTACCGATCGCGAAGCGCGTGTTCGACGAAGCAGGCGTGTGAGCGCCACATCCGGACCGCACGCTCATTCAACCGACTTCAATCGACGCGGGCGCTCGCCCGCATGGAGCTTCACCATGGATTACCGCTATCTCGGGCGCAGCGCGCTGAAAGTGTCGCCGCTGTGTCTCGGCGCGATGATGTTCGGCGGCGAGACCGACGAAGCGACGTCGACGCGCATCATCGACAAGGCGTTCGACCAGGGCATCAACTTCATCGACACGGCCGACGTCTATCACGCCGGACGCTCGGAACAAATCGTCGGCCGTGCGATCGCGCGGCATCGCGACAGGTGGGTCGTCGCGACGAAGTTCGGCTTTCCGGCCGGTCCGGACGCGGGGCCGAACCGTCAAGGCCAGTCGCGCAAATGGATCTGCGAATCGGTCGACGCGAGCCTGAAGCGGCTCGGCACCGATTACATCGACATCCTCTATTTCCACCGCGCGCTGACCGATGCGCCGCTCGAAGAAGGGATGCGCGCGGTGGCAGACCTGATCCGGCAAGGCAAGGTGCGCTACGTCGGGCTGTCGAACTTCAAGGGCTGGCGCATCGCCGAGATCGTGCGCCTCGCCGACCAGCTCGGCATCGATCGCCCAGTGGCGAGCGAACCGTTGTACAACCTCGTCGATCGCACGGCCGAGGTCGAACAGTTGCCGGCGGCCGCGCATTACGGCATCGGCGTCGTGCCGTACAGCCCGCTCGCGCGTGGCGTGCTGACCGGCAAATACACGCCCGGCGCGCAGCCGCCCGCCGATTCGCGCGCGGGCCGTGGCGACCGGCGCATCCAGCAGACGGAATGGCGGCCCGAGTCGCTGCACATCGCGCGGCAGGTGGCCGAGCACGCGGCCGCGCGCGGCACGACGTCGGTCGCGTTCGCGCTCGCCTGGGTGATGAAGAACCGGATCGTCAGCTCGACGATCGCCGGGCCGCGCACCGAAGCGCACTGGGACAGCTACATCGATGCGTTGACGCTCGAACTCGGCCCCGACGACGAACGCTTCGTCGATTCGCTGGTGCCGCCCGGACATGCGTCGACACACGGGTACACGGATCCCGGTTATCCGGTCGAAGGGCGGAAGGTTTGATGTTCGTCTGCTGAAACCGGGTGCGCGCCGCCCGACTGCACGATGCGACGGGTGTAATGGCCGGTTGGCGGAGGATGAGCGACTGACATGCCGGACGTTGTCGTCCGGCATGCTGGTACGTCGGCACGCCAACGAACGTCGCATGACGCGGCGAAACGATCAGAACGAAAAACGGCAGACAACCGCGGCCGAAGCAAAAGCAGAGGCCGCGAATTCAGTTCAGTTGTTCAGTTGCCGCGCGCGGCGTCGGCGCCCACCACGCGATCGAAGAATTCCTGCGCGCGCGCCAGTTCGTCGAGCGCGCGATCGAGGCGCGACATCGCAAGTGCATAGTCGGCCGACGAGATGTCGTCGTCGCTTTCGCCGCGCACGGCGCGAAACGCCTGGTCGACGTTGCGCGTCGCCTCGACGAAGCGTTGCGCGGCCCGGGCTTCCCGCGAACAGGTGTGGGTCGACATCGACACTTCTCCCTCAGGGTTGCTGTGTGAAGCAAGCCGACGCCCAGTGTGCGTGGTGCGCATGTCGGCGGCGTGAACGACGGCAAGCCGCCTGTCGATGCACGGCCACCGCGCGGCACGCTTCGTGGCGATTGTCGCTCCGCACCCGCCGATCCGCTACGGCGAGATTGCAACAAATTCTTGCGCGCGCCGAGATGGCGGCCACACGCATGCGCGTCGTTGCACGCGCATTCATCTGCCCTGCCTCGCGTCACGCGCCGCGCACCGGCGGCGCGAACGTCATGCGCGCCCGATGCGCGGATGCGCGAGACCGCCGAACGCGGCCGCTTCGCCGGGCGACAGATCGAACAGATCGCCGGTGAGCTCGCCCGGATGCTCGGCCGCGGGCCGGCTGCGCAGCCGCGCGACATGCGTGGGCGCGACGTAGGCAGCCGCCGTTTCGATCGGCGGCACGTCGAACAGGTCGCGCGTGACGCCGCGCACGGCATCCGTCGGCGAACGGCCGCGCAAGCGCGCGACCAGTTCGACGAAGCGGTCGAAATCGCCGGCGCGCGTCGCCTTGTTCACTTCGGCGAGATCGCGCGCCTTCAGCACGCACGGCTGTGCGAGCCGCACGAAATACGGTGCCTCGAGTTCGACCGACAGCGCGAGCGGATAGCTCTTGCCGGTTTGTTCCTTCGCGCGCCCGATGCAGTCGACCACGGCCGCGCCCTGCGCGACGCCGAGCGGCTTGCCCGTGCTCACGCTGCGCAGGTGATCGGGGCACACGCGCAGTTGCGTGCCGACCGTCAGCGCGGTGGACGATGCGCAGACGAGCGCGTAGTGCTGTTCGCGACGCCGGCCCGACGGCAGCGTCGCGCGGCTTGCAATGAACGTGTGCGGCGGCAGCGGCCGCACCTGGCCGCTGGCGTCGACCCAGGCATTCCACAGCAGCGCGTCCTCGCGCTTGCGCTCGCCCGGCCGCGTGCGCGACGCAACCGGCGAGAACAGCGCGAGCAGCGAGCCCGTGCGATGCGCGGCGACTTGCGCGCTGCTGCCGAGCGGCTGGTTGATGCCCCACAGAAAACGCCCGCCTCCGAGCCGGCGCTCCCATTCCTTGCGGAGCACGACGGTCGGCAGTTCCTCGCCGGACTCGGTACCGATCTTCGTCCAGCAGAACGTGGGAGGGAGGTGTTTCAGTGTCATCAACTTTCTCGGGATACAGCCTCGCTGGTGACAGCAAGCCCATTCAACAACCGTAACTGTATAGGTATAATGCATCGTATGGAAGCCCCGGATCACGATTTTCCTGTACAAGACCTGTTACGCCGTCTGATGGCGGACACGCGCTCGTCCAGCGAAATTGCGCGACTTTCCGGGGTCAGCCAGCCGACCGTGTCGCGGCTGCGGCTGTCGAACGGGCATCGGCTGCGGCGCAGCGCGCCATTCAACAAGCTATGCAGTTTCTACGGCGTCGATACCGGCCCGGCGCGCCGCCGCTACAACGACCTGCTGCGCGACGCGATCGTCGACGCGTGGGACGGCTCCGACGAGCACGGGCGCGCACTGCTGGTCGTGATTCAAGGGTTGAAGGATCTGCAGGCGAAGGCGGATGACGGGTGACGGCGCGCGCGGGCGTTGATCAATGGAAGGAAGACCGGGAGCATCCGGCGATGCGGGCGGTGGCGAATGCGATTCGTCACCGCCCGTTTTGCTTGGGGCGACAGGACGCGAAGCAACGGCAAGCGCGTCGCCGCACATGCGCGAGGTCATCGCACTATGCGCGCCGCATCGGCATGCGCATCGAAACTTTTTTACCTACAGTTAAAAAAGTTTGACACGCCGTTTTCGCTGAGATAACTTTTGCGCAAGCTTCCGGAAAGCAAACGCGAACCGGCAAGCCATCACGATGCGCGGCGCGGCCGAAACCGCCGATCCGTTTCATTCCGTCGCCGCACGCGCGTCGCGTCGTGTTTTTTCGCAGCGCAGCACCGCAGCTCGCAACATCCCCGTCTCATCGAATGATGTCGTTCCGTTTCATCTGGAAGGACGCGTGGCATGCGCGCATTTGATTCGTAGTCCTGCATGACTGCAATGCACTGCCGCCGCTTTCCGGCCGGGATCGCGCCCGGCGTTGTCCCGATGGTGCAGTTTCCCCTTCGTCGCATGCAGTAATCGGCCCGGCCCGCAGGGGGCGTATCGCGGAACGGTCGTATCCACACAATCAAAAGAACGAGGTCGGCAATGCAATTTCATATCAGAGGATCGCGCAGCGCATGGCTACCCGCGCTCGTTGCGGCCGCGACGCTCGCCGCGTGCGGCGGTGACGACGGCGGCAGCGTGGCAGGCGTCTCCGCGCTCGCGCAAAATCAACAGGACGAGGCCGCTGCATCGGCGGCCGGCGCTCAATCGCTCGCAGCGCGCGTGTCGCCGTCCGGCGTCCCGTACGCGAACCCGGCGAGCGGCGGACGCTACAAACCGGTGATCAGCAACGGCCAGGTACAGCCGTCGCTGTCGGGCGGCACGATCGAGGAAAACGCGTGGATCGACACGCCGGTCGACTCCGACGGCGACGGCACGCGCGACCGCATTCACGTGCGCATCGTGCGTCCGTCCGAAACCGCCAACGGCGCGCGCACGCCGGTCATCGTGCTCGCGAGCCCGTACTACGCGGGGCTTGCCGACAGCCCGAACCACGATGTCGACGTCGAGCTCGACGGCTCGCCGCATCCCGTTGCGACGGCCGCCGCCCCCGGCAGCACGTCCACGCGGATCATGGCCGCCGCGCCGCAAGTGCGGATGCTGCAGCAGCTCGAGGCGGCCGCGGCCGGCCGTTCGTGGATCGAGGGCTACTTCATTCCGCGCGGCTTCACCATCGTCTATGCGGACTCGCTCGGCACCGCCGGCTCCGACGGCTGCCCGACGATCCTCACGCGCGACGAATCCGTCGCGATGGCGTCGGTGATCCGCTGGCTCGGCCGCGATGCGACCGCGAAGGATGCGAGCGGCAAGGCAGTCGTCGCGAGCTGGTCGACGGGCCACGTCGGCATGTACGGCGTGTCGTACGACGGCACGCTGCCGAAGATGGTCGCGAGCCTGCGCACCCGCGGGCTCGATGCGATCGTGCCGATTGCCGGGTTGTCCAACATGTACGGCTACTATCGCTCGGGCGGCCTCGTGCGCGCGCCGCAGGGCTATCAGGGCGAGGACGTCGACGTCTACATCAAGGCGCTGCTGACGAATGCGCATCCGGAGCGCTGCACGCACCTGGTCGACGAAGCGCTGCAGCAGGAAGACCGCAAGACGGGCGACTATTCGCCGTTCTGGGCCGCGCGCGACATCCCGACCGAGCGCGCCGTCGCGCCGGCACTCGTCGCGCAAGGGTTGACCGACGACAACGTGCGCGTCGACCAGTCGACGTCGTGGTATCTCGCGATGCGGCGTCAGGGCGTGCCGACGCAGCTGTGGCTGCATCGCCTGAAGCACACCGACCCGACCCGCGTGCCGGCGATGGCCGATGCGTGGACCGCCGAGGTGAACCGCTGGTTCACGCGCTACCTGATCGGCGTCGACAACGGCGTCGAACGCGATCCGCGCGCGGTGGTCGCGCAGGCCGACGGCACGCTGCTGAAGGAAACCGACTGGGCCGCGCGGCGCGCCACGCCGGTCGCGTATTTCGCGGGCGGCGACGGCACGGGCACCGGCACGCTGTCGCGGCTGCCGAGCGGCGGCCCGCTCGCGCGCTTCACCGACGATGCGTCGATTCCCGCGCTCACGCTGGCGAACGCGCCGACCGGCGAGCATCGCAGCCGCTTCGAGACGACTCCGTTCACGACCGCGACGCGCCTGTCCGGCTCCGCGACCGCCCGCGTGCGGCTGACCTTCACCGGCGTCGCGAACGTGACGGCGCTGCTGGTCGACCGCGCACCGGACGGCACGGCGACGATCGTCTCGCGGGCATGGACCGATCCGCGCAACCGCGTGTCGGACTGGATCTCGGCGCCGGTGCTGCCGGGCATGCCGTATGACCTGAAGCTGACGTTCATGCCGCGCGACTACACGCTCGAAGCGGGTCACAGGCTCGGCCTCGTCGTGCTGTCGAGCGACAACGAGGCGACGCTGCGGCCGGCACCGGGCACGGGGCTCGCGCTCGACCCGGCAGGAACGTCGGTGACGGTGCCGCTGGTGTCGTCCTGACCCGGCGCACGCAAAACGGGCGCGGTGGCCCAAAGGATGCGCGTGCGATCGTGAACGATCGCACGCGCCCGAATCCACACGAAACGCACCCTGGGCGCCACGCGGCGATGCTGCACCGTTGCGTGGCGCCGTTCTTCATCGGCAACGCGGCTCAGCCCGCCGCAAGACGCCTGGGCACGACATCCGGCCACACGTTCGCGCGCTCGACGAGTTGATCGTCGCCGGTATGTTCGCGGGGTTGGCGGCCGACCCCGCCGCGCCTCGGCACGAAGGGTACGGCAGCGATAGTCATCGATCGTCTCCATGAACGGCACACGTCCGGCAGCAGCCGGACGGCATGGAGTGCGATGTCATTGCAGCGGGATCGACGTTCCGGCGCCGAATGGCCGGCCATGATGCGAATTTTTCCGATTTTCGCGTGCGGGTTGCGGATACATGCCCGCGCGCCGCACGGACCACACTCACAGCGGCGTCAGCACCGCCTCCCCGGCGAAATGCCGCGCCGCATTGTCGAGAAACTGCTGGACCGAGCGATCGAGCGCCTCCGGCGACCAGCCGCCCATGTGCGGCGTCAACACGATATTGTCGAGCGCCGTCAGCGCGCGCGGCGGCTCCGGCTCGCCTTCGTACACGTCGAGCCCCGCGCCCGCGATGCGCCGTTCGCTCAGCGCATCCGCCAAAGCGGCGGTATCGACAACGCTGCCGCGCGACACGTTGACGAGAAACCCGCCGGGGCCGAGCGCATCGAGCACCGCGCGGTCGATCAGGTGACGCGTGCCCGCGCCGCCCGGCGTCGCGACGATCAGGAAATCGGCCCATTGCGCGAGCGCCTCGACGCGCTCGAAATAGCGATACGGAACATCTTTCCCGGAACGGTTGTGATAACCGATCTCGATGTCGAAGCCGGCCGCGCGCCGCGCGCATTTCTCGCCGATCTTGCCGAGCCCGACGATACCGAGCTTCTTGCCCGACACGTTCGGCGGCATCGGCAGCGCGTCGCGCCATACGCCCGCGCGGGTCTTCGCATCGAGTTGCACGACGTTGCGCACCGCCGCCAGCAGCAGCGCGAACGCATGATCGGCAACGCAATCGTCGTTGGTGCCCGCGCCCGTCACCACGGTGATGCCGCGCGCCTTCGCATGCGCGACGTCGATGTGCTCGTAGCCGGCGCCGAGCGCGCTGACGAACGTGAGCTGCGGCAGACGATCGATTTCGGCGGCTGTCAGGCCCGTGCTGCCGTTGGTCAACACCGCGCGAATCGTGCGGCCGTGTTCGGCGATCGCGCGCTCGCGTTCCTCGGCGGTCGGTGCATGGTGGACGTCGTACGACGCGGCGATCTGGCGGTGCGCGTCGTCGCGCAGCGCGATAAGGACCAGTAGCTCGGGTTTCATGTCAGCAAGTGTCCGCAGGCGGGAATGCGCTCCAGTGTAACAACGGCGTGCGACGCATGCGGGTTACCCCCACGCGTGCTGTGGACGTGCCGCCGCACGCGGTTTGCCAAAGCCGACTCAGTCAAGTAACTTTCGGCGTACGTCCCCGTTCTGGAGAAAGGCCCCGATGAAGCTCGCCCTGCCCGCCCGCATCCTGGGCCTCGCGTTCGCCGCCGCAGTCGTCGCACCCGGCGCGCACGCCGACACGCCCGTCGTGGTGTCATCGAAAATCGACACCGAAGGCAACCTGCTCGGCAACGTCATCGCACAGGTGCTGAAGGCCCACGGCATCCCCGTCACCGAAAAGATCGCGCTCGGCACGACCCCGATCGTGCGCAAGGCGCTCACGAGCGGCGAGATCGACATCTACCCCGAATACACGGGCAACGCGGCGTTCTTCTTCAACAAGGCCGACGATCCCCTGTGGAAGAACGCGAGCCAGGGCTACGACACCGCGAAGAAGCTCGACTACGCGGCGAACCATCTCGTCTGGCTGACGCCGGCGCCCGCGAACAACACGTGGGGCGTCGCCGTGCTCGCGCCGGTCGCGCAAGCGCAGCACCTGAAGACCTTCTCCGACTTCGGCAAGTGGATCGCGGGCGGCGGCAAGCTGAAGCTCGCGGCATCGGCCGAGTTCGTGAACAGCGCGTCCGCGCTGCCGTCGTTCGAAAAGGCATACGGCTTCAAGCTGAAACCCGATCAGCTCGTCGTGCTGTCGGGCGGCGACACGGTCGCGACGATCAAGGCCGCCGCGAACCAGACCGACGGCGTAAACGCGGCGATGGTGTACGGCACCGATGGCGGCATCTCGTCGAGCGGCCTCGTCGTGCTCGACGACGACAAGCACGTGCAGCCCGTCTATGCGCCGACGCCAGTGATTCGCGAAGCCGTGCTGAACGCGCATCCGCAAATCGCCGACTTCCTGAAACCCGTGTTCGCGAGCCTCGACCTGAAGACGCTGCAGACGCTGAACGCGCGCATCCAGATCAACGGCGAACCGGCGGCCGGCGTGGCCAAAAGTTACCTGAAGTCGAAAGGCTTCGTTAAGTGACGGGTCGCGCGGTGGCGTCCGCGCGACGCATCACGCTCGACAAGGTCGGTATCCTGATCGGTGTCCTGACGATCGTGGCGGTGTTCGGCATGCCGTTCATGGTGCTGCGGCCGAACCGCATCGCGGCCGGCACGGGGCTGTCGGTATTCGCCGCGCTGCCCGCCGTGCAGGGTGCCGCGCTCGCCGCGCTGTGGCTCGTCGGCGCGTTGTGGGCGATGACGGCGAGCCGTCCCGCCTGGCGGCTCGCGGCCGGCTGCACGTGGCTCGCGACGCTGGCCTACGCGGTCGGTGCGGCCGCGACGCACGCCGTCGCCGCCGACGACGCGCTCGCACGCGTGTCGCCCGCGGCGGGCGTGTGGCTGCTGCTGTTCGCGTGGGCCGTGCTCGTCGCCGACGCGCTCGCGCGGCTCGCCTTCGGCCCGTGGCGACGCCTCGTCGCGCTCGCCGTCGCCATGGCAGCGATATCGCTGCCGCTCGCGAGCGGCTGGTGGGACGGCCTGTCCGTGATGCGCGAATACGCGGTGCGCAGCGACGACTTCTGGCGCGAGGCGATCCGGCACGTCGCGCTCGCGGGCGGCTCGGTCGCGGCCGCGCTCGTCGCGGGCCTGCCGCTCGGCATCGCGTGCGCGCGGGTCGCGCCGGTGCGCACCGTCGTGATGCCGGTGCTCAATATCGTGCAGACGATCCCGAGCATCGCGATGTACGGGCTGATGATGGCGCCGCTCGGCCTGCTCGCCGCGCACGTGCCGCTCGCGGCCGCGCTCGGCATCCGCGGGATCGGCGTCGCGCCGGCCGTGCTCGCGCTGTTTCTCTACTCGCTGCTGCCGATCGCGTCGAGCGTCGTGGTCGGGCTCGAGCAGGTGCCGCCGCACGTGACCGAAGCAGCACGCGCGATGGGCATGACGCGCGCGCAGCGGCTGCTGCGCGTCGATCTCGTGCTCGCGTTGCCGGTGATCCTGAGCGGCGTGCGCATCGTGCTGGTGCAGAACATCGGCCTGACCGCGGTCGCCGCGCTGATCGGCGGCGGCGGGTTCGGCATCTTCATCTTCCAGGGAATCGGGCAATCGGCCGCCGATCTCGTGCTGCTCGGCGCGATCCCGACGATCGCGCTCGCGCTGGCGGCCGCCGTCGTGTTCGAAGCCGCGACCACGCTCGCGAAGGGACGTACCGCATGATCGAGATCGAACGCATCGGCAAACGCTTCGGCGACGTCGTCGCCGTCGACGACGTATCGATGACGATGAAGCAAGGCACGATCACCGCGCTCGTCGGCGCATCGGGCAGCGGCAAGTCGACGCTGCTGCGGATGATCAACCGGCTGATCGCGCCGACCGGCGGCACGATCCGCATCGACGGCGTCGACACCGCGAGCGTGCCGCCCGAGCAGCTGCGGCGTCGCATCGGCTACGTGATCCAGGGGCACGGCCTGTTCCCGCACTGGAGCGTCGCGCGCAATATCGCGACCGTGCCGCGCCTGCTCGGCTGGCCGGCCGAGCGCATCGACGCACGCGTGCGCGAACTGCTCGACCTGTTTCATCTCGCGCCGTCCGAATTCGCGGACAAGCTGCCGCACGAACTGTCGGGCGGCCAGCAGCAGCGCGTCGGCGTCGCGCGCGCGCTCGCGGCCGAGCCCGCGATGCTGCTGATGGACGAGCCGTTCGGCGCCCTCGATCCGATCATCCGCAACAAGGCTCAAGACGATCTGTACGCACTGCAGCGCCGCCTCGGCATCACGGTCGTGATCGTCACGCACGATATCGAGGAAGCGCTGAAGCTCGGCGACACGATCGCGGTGATGGACGGCGGCCGGCTGCTGCAGGTCGCGTCGCCGGCCGAGATTCTCGGCAAGCCGGCGGCGGGTGTCGTCGAACAGCTCGTCGCCGGCGTCGACCGGCCGCTGCGCCTGCTCGCGCTGACGCCGATCGACGCGGTGGCCGAGCCCGGTCACGCCGACGGCGAACCGATCGCCGCGACACGCACGCTGCGCGACGCGGTGTCCGAACTGCTGTGGCGCGGAGCGGACGCATTGCCGGTCGAAGGCGGCAACGGGCACGCCGTGCGCCGCATCACGCTCGACGCGATCCGCGCGCACGCGAGGAAGCCCGCATGACGACGCGGCCCGCGCGTTCGCACTCGTCCCGGCCGCGGCGGCTGCCCGCGCATGTCGCGCGCGCGGTCGCGCTCGCGCTGCTGCTCGTGCTGCTGTTGCGCCCCGCGTGGCTGCAGGGCGTGTTCGCGCCGTTCGCGGACAACGGCGCGCCGGTCATCTACGATCGCGCGAGCCTGCTCGATCTCACGCTCGCGCATCTCGGCACCGTCGCGCTGTCGAGCCTGCTCGGCACGCTGATCGCGGTCGCGGCCGGGATCGCGGTCACGCGGCCGTCCGGCGCGGATTTCCTGCCGGTCGCGCGCAGCGTCGTCGACATCGGCCAGACCTTTCCGCCCGTCGCGGTGCTCGCGCTCGCGGTACCGGCCGTCGGCTTCGGGTTGAAACCCGTGCTGATCGCGCTCGTGCTGTACGGGCTCCTGCCGGTTTTCGAGAGCACGATCGCGGGGCTCGAGGACGTGCCGCGCGACGTCGTCGACGCCGCGCGCGGGATGGGGATGAGCGGCTGGCAGCAGCTGGTGTCGGTCGAGCTGCCGCTCGCGTTTCCGGTGATCGTGAACGGCATCCGGCTCGCGGTCGTGATCAATCTCGGCACCGCGACGATCGGCTCGACGGTTGCCGCGCGCGGGCTCGGCGACGTGATCATCGCGGGCCTGCAGACGTCGAACACCGCGTTCGTGCTGCAGGGCGGCGTGATCGTCGGGCTGCTCGCGGTGCTGGTCAGCGATGCGATCGGGGCGATCGCGCGGGTGGCGGGCGCGCGGCGGGCGTAGCACGCGGCAGGCGGCAGGCGGATTACGCACCCGCAGTCGCTGCGTCGCGGGAGAAAAAGGGGGCGCGAAAAATGCCGGACGGGCTTCCTCCGGACTCCGATGCGTGTTCGTGCAACGATCCCGTCTGCGCGCCGCGCGCATCGATACAAGCCTACATCGTGCTTTCATTCGAGCCTGCGCTCGAACGCGTACCACGATTGGCCGATATACTATGCGCCTCTCATTTCCCCGCACTCCACCATGCGACGACGGTTTCTCTGGCTGATCGTGCTTTCGCTCGGCATTGCGCAACAGGCCTCGGCGCAGCAGGTGCCAACGCTGCCTGCCTCCGCGCCCGAAGCGGCCGCATCCGCGCCGGCCGAGGCCTCCGCCCCGCTCGCGAACGATCAGCCGAACGAAGCAAACCGCCGCATCACCTCCTACCTGACGAAGAAATTCGGCGTCGCGAAAGAGCGCGCCGCGAAGCTCGCCGACATCGTGAGCGTCACTGCGACGAAATATTCGCTGCCTCCGGCACTCGTTTACGCGATTATCTCGATCGAATCGCGCTTTCAGGAAAAAGCGCGCGGCCAGCATGGCGCGACCGGGCTGATGCAGGTCGTGCCGGCAGCACACCGCGGCATGCTGCGCGACGTGAAGGACCTCACCGAGCCGAATGCGAACGTCGAAGCGGGCTCCAAGATCCTGTCGGGCTATGTGCGGGCGGCCGGTGGCAACGTGCAAGCCGGGCTGAGGAGTTATGGCGGCTCCAACGCGTATGCGGCGAAGGTGATGCAGCGCGTCGACGCGTTCCGCTTCGTGCTCGATCCCGACGACGGTACGAATACCGCGAGCGACGGGAAGGCACGCATGGTGCCGGTCAGCGATCCGTCCGCCGCGGCGCCGGCAGCGAAGCGTAACGGGAAGTAAGCGCACGGCACACCGTACGAGCGTCTCCTGAAGCAGCTCGACACACCGCCGCACACGCTCCCGCATCACTCCCGCGCGAAATGCGCGCGCAAGAATTCGATGAAAACCTGCGTCTTCGCGGGCAGCAACCGCGTTTCCGTCATCGCGTAGACGGGCACCGGCGTGCCCTCCCAGTCGGGCAGCACGCGGCGCAGCCGGCCGGCCGCCACATCATCGGCCACCACTTCCTCCGGCAACTGGATGATTCCCGCGCCGTGCACGGCCAGCTGCCGGTTCATGCCGACGCTGTTCACGACAAACCGACTGCCCACCGGCACCTCGACCGTGCGCTCGCCGCAGAGCAGCGTCCATGCGGCAACGCGTTGTACGCTCATGCACTGGTGCCGCGTCAGGTCGGCCGGTTCGAGCGGCTCGCCCGCGCGGTCGAGATAACGCGGCGACGCATACAGGCAGTTGCGGAACGTCGCGAGCCGCCGTGCGACGAGTTGCGAGTCCGCGGATTCGCCGATGCGGATCGCGACGTCGAACGGCTCGCTGACGAGATCGACGCGCCGCGACGTCAGTTCAAAATCGAACGTCAGCTTCGGATACCGTGCCGCGAATTCGACGATCAGCGGCGTCAGGTAGATCACCGCGAAATCGACCGGAAACGACGCGCGCAGCACGCCCGACGGTTCGGCCAGCAGCTCGCCGAGCTGCTCGTGCGCGAGCCGCGCCTCGTCGACGATCCGCTTGCAGCGCGCGAAATACAGCTGTCCGGCCTCCGTGAGTTCGATCCGGCGCGTCGTGCGATGCAGCAAGCGCAGGCCGATGGCCTTTTCCAGCGCGGCGATCCGCCGCGACAGCGTCGAGTTCGGCATGCCCAGCGTGTCGGCGGCGCTGCGGAAGCCGCGCGCCTTCACGACCTCCACGAACAGCGCCATGTCGTTCAGCAGTTCCATGCGGAATGCTCCACCAATGGATCAATGTTCTCCACGATACCCGGTTTATCTCGAAAAGGAAGCAATGGATGATGCAGACGTGGGCGCGAGGCCGGCGCAACGTGCGCGGTGAGCGCCCGATGCGGCATCGCCCCGATGACGCATTCCGAACTTCGATGAGGAAAACGAGATGAAACCCCTGTTCGTTTCGGCACGTGCCGATGAAGAAGATACGCAGCAACTGTTCGCCCCGGTCCGCGTCGGCCGGTACACGCTCGACAACCGACTCGTGATGGCGCCGATGACGCGCAGCCGCGCCGCATTCGACGGCACGCCCGGCATATTGGCCGCCGAGTATTACGCGCAGCGCGCCGGCCTCGGGCTGATCGTTACCGAGGGCACGCAGCCGTCGGACGACGGCCAGGGCTACCTGACGACGCCGGGCATTTATACCGACGCGCACGTCGCCGGCTGGAAGACGATCAGCGACGACGTGCACGCACGCGGCGGCCGGCTGTTCATCCAGTTGATGCACGTGGGCCGCATGTCGCACCCCGACAACACACCGCATCACCGGCCGGGCGTCGCGCCGTCGGCGATTGCACCGGGCGTGCCGATGTTCACCGCGACGGGCATGCAGGAGATTCCGGTGCCGCGCGCGCTGACGACTGCCGAGGTGCGCGACACCGTGAACGACTTCCGCTTCGCCGCGCGGCGCGCGATCGAAGCCGGCGCCGACGGCGTCGAGATCCACGGTGCGAACGGGTATCTGGTCCAGCAGTTCTTCGCGCCGAACGCCAATACGCGGACCGACGCATACGGCGGATCGATCGAGCATCGCGCCCGGTTCGCGATCGAAGTCGCCGCGGCGATCGCCGACGAGATCGGCGCGGACCGCACCGCGATCCGCCTGTCGCCCGGCACCACGCTGTGGGGCATCGACGAAGGTCCGGACAGCGCCGACCTGTACCGCTACCTCGCGACGCAGCTCGACGCGCTCGGCCTCGCGTATCTGCACGTGATGCACCAGGGTGACGAGTCGCTGCTCGCGGATCTGCGCGCGCGCTGGCGCGGCACGCTGATTCTCAATCGCCCGGGCCGCGCGCGCGATTCGATCGGCGCCGACGTAGCAGCGGGTCTCGCCGATCTCGAAGCGTACGGGCAGATGGTGCTCGCGAATCCGGATTTCGTGACGCGCGTGAAGACGGGCGCGCCATTGAACGACGCGCAGCGCGCCACGTTCTTCGGCGGCGATGCGCGCGGGTATGTCGACTATCCGGCGTTGAGCGGCGCGGCGGCGTGACGGAGTCGCGTGAGGCCGTCGCCGCGACATGCCGGAATGGTGTCGCGGCGATGGCCGGGGAGCCCCGTGCCATCAGCCGAACGGAACGACCGGATCGCGCATTGTTCCGACATTTCAGGAATAAAGGCGGCGATGGCCCGCAACCGGCCATTGTTCTGCTATTTCAGGAATTAAAAACAAAACGGCGACGCCTCCGCGCCGCCGTCTCGCACTGACCGGATCCCGCCGACCAGCCCTACCCGCTCAAAGCTGCCCCGCCGCCCCCGTCCACCGCAGGTAATCCCCGCGCGTCCAGTCGAGCGACACGCCCACGCGCTTCGTCCCCGGCCGGATCTTCGGCTTGTACATCGACAGCGTCAGCGACTCCAGCGCGGGCCATTCGCGGAACGACAGCACCGCGAGATCGGCGACGAGCGTCTCCAGCAGCCGCGTATGCGGCTTGTGCGACAGGAACGACGCGACGCGCGCGCAGTAGCCGTCGTAGTCGATCCACTCGCCCTGCTCGCTCGGCTCGCAGCGATACCCGAGCCGCGCATCGATCACGATCGGCTGCGGCGCCTCGTGCTCGTGCGCGTGGATGCCGATCCGCGCGGGCACCTTCAGTTCGTCGACGAACACGCTCCAGCCACGCCCGCGCAGGCGCGGCGCGTCGATCGCCACGAACGGTTCGTCGAACGGCTTCATGATGCGAGCGGCGCCGCGGCGTCGAGCATGATGCGCACGAAATAGTCGGCGAAGCTGCGGCGCAGGACGATCTCGAACGTATCGTCGCCGGTCGGGATCAGCGTGATCGGCGACTTGAAGTAGTGCGACTGCGCGCACTGGCCCGGCTTCAGCACGCGCGGATGCAGGTCGAGCGGGCAGCCGCGCGCGATCACGTCGCGCACGCGTTCGCCGCTGACCTCGACGACCGTGTAGCCGCTGCCGACGTCGACGGCCGCCGCATACGAACCCTGCACGGCCTCCGCGAGTTGCGCCTCGAGCACGCCCGCCTGCACGGGCCCGTTCGAGCGCACGAGCCACTCGTCGGGACCGAGCCACAGCACGTCGTACTCGGCGCCGCGCGCGACCGTGTTCGGCACCGCCGGCGGCCGGCAGCCGACCACGCGCTCGAACGCGCTGACGAATGCCGGGTCGCTCAGCTCGCCGCGCACGTTCACGAGATCGAGGAACGGCCGCTCGCGCAGCGTGAACTTCTTCGATGCGCGTGCCTGGTGCAGCTTCAGCACATCGGCCGCGCCGACGAACGGCGATTCAAGCGTCACGCCCGCGCCCGCCACCGGCGTCTGGTTTCTCGTTTCATTCCACATGCTGGCGCACCCCTTCGGTATCGTAGAAAACCGGGCTCGAGATCTTCGCGGTGATGCGCTTGCCGTTGGCCAGCGGAATCACGACGCTCTCGCCCATCTTGTTCAGGCCGCCCTTCACCACCGCCAGCGCAATCGAGCGCTTCAGGATCGGGCTGTAATAACTCGACGTCACGTGGCCGATCATCGGCGTCGGATCGACCGCCGACACCTGCGTGTCCTTCGCGATGATCTGCGCGCCTTCCGGCAGCACGAACTGTTCGTCCTCGGTCAGCAGGCCGACGAACTGCTTGCGGCCTTCCTTCGACGTATCGGAGCGCGACAGCGAACGCTTGCCGAGGAAGTCCTTCGACTTCGCGACGAGCCCGCCCATCCCGAGGTCGTACGGCGTGATCGAGCCGTCGGTGTCCTGGCCGACGATGATGTAGCCCTTCTCCGCGCGCAGCACGTGCATCGTTTCCGTGCCGTACGGCGTGATGTCGAACTCGGCACCCGCTGCCATCAGCGCTTCCCACACCGCGCGGCCCGCGTTGGCCGGCACGTTCACTTCATAGGCGAGCTCGCCCGAGAAGCTGATCCGCATCACGCGCGCCTTCGCGCCCGCGACGGTACCGTTCCGGTAGCTCATGAACGGGAACGCGTCGTTGCCGAAGTCGATGTCCTGGCAGACCTTCTGCACGACCTTGCGGCTCTTCGGGCCGACCACCGCGAACGTCGCCCAGTGATCGGTGACGGACGCGAGCCGCACCTTCATGTCGGGCCATTCGGTCTGCAGCCAGCGCTCGAGCCACGTGAGGACGCGCGCCGCGCCGCCGGTGGTCGTCGTCATCATGAAATGCTGGTCGGCGAGGCGCACCGTCACGCCGTCGTCGAACACCATCCCGTTTTCGTCGAGCATCAGCCCGTAGCGGCACTTGCCGATCTCGAGCTTGTTCCACGGGTTCGTGTACATCCAGTTCAGCAGCTTCACCGCGTCCGGACCCTGGATGTCGATCTTGCCGAGCGTCGACGCGTCGAGGATGCCGACGCCGTTGCGCACCGCGAGGCATTCGCGCTTCACGGCCGCATGCAGGTCCTCGCCCTTCTTCGGGAAGTACCACGGCCGCTTCCAGTTGCCGACGTCCTCGAACATCGCACCGTGCTCGACGTGCCATTCGTGCACGGCCGTCTTGCGGATCGGGTCGAGGAAGTCGCCCGTCTCGCGGCCCGCGAACGTACCGAACGACACGGGCGTGTAGTTCGGGCGGAACGTCGTCGTGCCCGTTTCCGGAATCGTCTTGCCGAGCGCCTGCGCGAGGATCGCCATCCCGTTGATGTTGCCGAGCTTGCCCTGGTCGGTACCGAAGCCCATCGCGGTGTAGCGCTTCACGTGCTCGACCGACTCGAAGCCTTCACGCGCGGCCAGCAGGATGTCGGCGGCCGCCACGTCGTTCTGGAAGTCGACGAACTGCTTCGGCCCGCGTGCGGCGGCCTCGCGGCTGCCGACGAGCCACAACGGCTGCAGCGCACCTTCGACGGTTTCCGCGACCTGCGGCGCGACGGGGCGCTGCGCGGCCGTGAAGCCCGCGGCCTTCGCCGCTTCGGCGCCCGCGTCGACCGCGAGCCGCAGCGCACGGGCGAGACCGAACTCGCCCGCGGCCGCACCGACGCTCGCTTCGGCCTGCACGGGCTTGCCCGGCAGGAAACACGCCTTCTCGTCGCTCCAGCACGCCTTGCCGCCCGACTGCGCAAACAGGTGCAGCACCGGGCTGAAGCCGCCCGACATCGCGACGAGGTCGCACGGCAGCGACTGCAGCTTGCCGCCGGTCTGGCCGTTCGAGTAGGACGCGACGTCGACCGACGATACGCGCCACTTGCCCGAAGCGGCCGTCACGACCGCACCGCTCATCACCGTCACGCCCTGCCGCTTCGCGGCCGCGGGCAGCGCGCCGTTCGACGACGCACGCGAATCGACGACGGTCACCTTCGCACCGCATGCCTTCAGGTCGAGCGCGGTCTGGTACGCACGGTCGTTGTTCGTGAACACGACCACGTTGCGGCCCGGCAGCACGCCGTAGCGATGCACGTAGGTGGACACCGCGCCGGCGAGCATCACGCCCGGCAGGTCGTTGTTGCCGAACACGATCGGACGCTCGTGCGCGCCGGTCGCGAGGATCACGCGCTTCGCGCGGACCTTCCACAGCAGCTCGCGCGTGCCCTTGCGCATCGACACCGGCTGGTGATCGGTCAGGCGCTGCGTGACCGTCACGAGGTTGTGGTCCTGGTAGCCGAACGCCGTGCTGCGCGACAGGATCGTCACGTCGGGCAGCTTGCGCAGCTCGGCCTCGATCTTCTCGACCCATTGCAGCGCGGGCTTCGCGTCGATTTCCGCGCGGCACGACAGCAGGCTGCCGCCGAGTTCGCGCTGGTCGTCGACGAGGATCACGCGTGCGCCGGCGATCGCTGCCGCATGCGCGGCGGCGAGGCCCGACGGGCCACCGCCGACCACGAGCACGTCGCAGTGCGCGTAGCATTTGTCGTAGCGATCGGCGTCGAGCACTTCGGGCGCCTTGCCGAGGCCGGCGGCCTCGCGGATCTTCTCTTCGTACTTCGGCCACATGTTGCGCGGCCACATGAAGGTCTTGTAGTAGAAGCCGGCCGGCATGAAGCGCGAGAACTTCTGGTTGATCGCGTACTTGTCGTTCTCGAGCGACGGCTCGGCGTTCACGCTCGTCGCGACGAGGCCCTGGTACAGCTCGATCTCGGTCGCACGCGCGTTCGGCACCGTGTACGGGCCGGTTTCGAGCTGCACGACGGCATTCGGTTCCGCGACGTCGGCCGTCACGATCCCGCGCGGACGGTGGTACTTGAAGCTGCGCGCGACGAAGTGCACGCCGTTCGCGAGCAGCGCGGACGCGAGCGTGTCGCCCTGGAAGCCCTGGTACGTGCGGCCGTTGAACGTGAACGTCAACGGAATCGCGCGATTGATGCGGCCACCGGTGCCGAGGCGGTCTTTCTGGCTCATTTGCTCGTGCCCTCTTCGTGTGCGTTGCCGGCAGCTGCGCCACCGAACTTTTCGTAGCCCTTGATATCGTAGGTCACCGTGTCGCGCGTCACCTTGAACCAGCGGCGGCAGCCCTGCGTGTGCAGCCATTGCTCCTTGTGCAGGCCGCGCTTGTTCTCGCGCATGAACACGTATTCGCCCCATTCGCGGTCGGTCATGGTCTCGTTCGCGACCGGGCGCACGATGTCGGCTTCACCGCCGCACGTGAACTCGGATTCGGCGCGCGGCCCGCACCACGGACATTCGATCAGCAACATGTTTCTTTCTCCAATGGTCGTCGGGTTTAGTGCGCAACGGCGGCAGCGCCGTGTTCGTCGATCAGGTGGCCCGTGTAGAAGCGGTCGAGCGCGAACGGGGCGTTCAGCGGGTGCGGTTCGTCGCGGGCGATCGTGTGCGCGAACACCCAGCCCGAGCCCGGCGTCGCCTTGAAGCCGCCGGTACCCCAGCCGCAGTTGAAATAGAGGCCCTTCACGTCGGTCTTGGTGATGATCGGGCAGGCGTCCGGCGACACGTCGACGATGCCGCCCCACTGGCGGTTCATCCGCACGCGCGAGAACACCGGGAACATCTCGATGATCGCCTGCAGCGTGCTCTCGATGATGTGGAAGCTGCCGCGCTGGCCGAAGCCCGTGTACTGGTCGATACCCGCGCCGATCACGAGGTCGCCCTTGTCGGACTGGCTGATGTACGCGTGCACCGCGTTCGACATGATCACCGAGTTCACCACCGGCTTGATCGGCTCGGACACGAGCGCCTGCAGCGGGTGGCTTTCGATCGGCAGGCGCACGCCGGCCATGTCGGCGAGCGTCGTCGTGTTGCCGGCTGCGACCACCGCGACCTTCTTCGCCTTGATGAAGCCCTTCACCGTGTCGACGCCGACCACCGCGCCGCCTTCGCGGCGAATGCCCGTCACCTGGCAGTTCTGGATGATGTCGACGCCGGCGCGGTCGGCGCCGCGCGCGAAGCCCCAGGCCACCGCGTCGTGACGCGCGACGCCCGCACGGCGCTGGATCGAGGCGCCGAGCACCGGGTAGCGGCTGTTCAGGTTGATCGTCGGCTCGATTTCCTTGATCTGCGCGGGCGTCAGGAATTCGGCGTCGACGCCGTTCAGGCGGTTCGCGTTCACGCGACGCTCGGTGTCACGCACGTCCTGCAGCGTGTGCGCGAGGTTCATCACGCCGCGCTGGCTGAACATCACGTTGTAGTTGAGGTCCTGCGACAGCCCTTCCCACAGCTTCATCGCCTTCTCGTACAGCGCGGCCGATTCGTCCCACAGGTAGTTCGAGCGCACGATCGTCGTGTTGCGCGCGGTGTTGCCGCCGCCGATCCAGCCCTTCTCGAGGATCGCGACGTTCGTGATGCCATGCTCCTTCGCGAGGTAGTACGCGGTCGCGAGGCCGTGGCCGCCGCCGCCGACGATCACGACGTCGTATTCCTTCTTCGGTTCCGGGCTCTTCCACTGCTTTTCCCAGTTCTCGTGATACGAGAGGCCGTTGCGGAACAGGCTGAATATCGAGTAGCGGCTCATGTTAGTGATCCTTCGTTAGCATTCGATGACGTTCACGGCAAGACCGCCGCGCGACGTTTCCTTGTATTTCGTCTTCATGTCGGCCCCCGTCTCGCGCATCGTCTTGATCACCGAATCAAGCGAGACGTAGTGCTGGCCGTTACCCTTGAGCGCCATGCGCGACGCGTTCAGCGCCTTGATCGCGCCCATCGCGTTGCGTTCGATGCACGGAATCTGCACGAGCCCGCCGACCGGATCGCAGGTCATGCCGAGGTTGTGCTCCATGCCGATCTCGGCCGCGTTCTCGACCTGGTCAGGCGTGCCGCCCATCACCGCGGCCAGCGCGGCGGCGGCCATCGAGCACGCGACGCCCACTTCGCCCTGGCAGCCGACTTCCGCGCCGGAGATCGACGCCGTTTCCTTGTAGATGATCCCGATCGCCGCGGCCGTCAGCAGGAATTCGACGATGCCGGCTTCGTTCGAGCCCGGCACGAACTTCACGTAGTAGTGCAGCACCGCGGGAATCACGCCGGCCGCGCCGTTGGTCGGCGCGGTGACGACCCGGCCGCCCGCCGCGTTCTCCTCGTTGACGGCCATCGCGTACAGGTTGACCCAGTCGAGCATCGACAGCGGATCGCGCAGCGACTCCTCCGAACGCGCGCGCAGGCGCCCGTTCAGTTCGGCCGCGCGGCGCTTCACGCGCATCGGGCCCGGCAGTTCGCCCTCGACCTTGCAGCCGCGCTCGACGCACGCGGCCATCGTGCGCCAGATCGCGAGCAGCCCGGCGCGCACTTCGTCGGCCGGCCGCAGCGCGCATTCGTTGCGCAGCATCAGTTCGGCGATCGACAGCCCGTGTTCGCGGCACTGGCGCATCAGGTCGTCGCCGGTGCGGAACGGATACGGCACCTCGACCGCCGCGCGCACGCCGTTCACGCGATCGCCGTCGCGATTCACGACGAAGCCGCCGCCGACCGAGTAATACTCTTTCTCGACGAGCAGCTGGCCGTGCTCGTCGAACGCCTGGAAGCGCATCCCGTTCGGATGCACGATGCTCGTGCCGCTCATCAGCTTGCGGTAGAAGCCGATGTTCTCCTTCTCGTCGAAGCGGATCGTCTGCTTGCCGAGCAGCGCCAGCGACTTCTCCGCGCGGATCGCCGCGAGCCGCGGCTCGATCAGGTCCGGATCGATCGTGTCCGGCAGGTGGCCCTCGAGGCCGAGCAGCACCGCCTTGTCGGTGCCGTGGCCCTTGCCCGTTGCACCGAGCGAGCCGTATAGTTCGACCCGCACGCGGCGCACGAAGCCGAGCAGGTTCGCGTCCTCGATGTGCGACGCGAAGCGGCACGCGGCGATCATCGGGCCGACCGTATGCGAACTGGACGGGCCGATGCCGATCTTGAACAGGTCGAACGCGCTGACGTTCATCTGGCTTCCTCTGGGTGGGCGTACGTGAAATGTCGTTGGCATCAGTACATCAAAGCGTAAAATTGGCCGATAGAACAAAAACGGCATCGGCGTGGGATACCGCCGCCAAGCCCCGCGCAGGACGGCCGGAAAGTGCGTTTTGACGATGATCGGCGACGCAAAACCACAAGTCGGCCGGCGCGCCCGCAAGCAGAGTGCAACAAGTGAGACCCGCCTTCCCGGCGTGACGAGATTGACCGCGATGACACCCGACGTACCCGCTTTCCCCCTCGCCGAACCTGCGCCGCGGCGCATCCGCTTCGGCATCGTGCTGCTGCCGAACTTCACGCTCACGGCCTTCTCGGGTTTCGTCGACATGCTGCGGCTGTCGGCCGACGACGGCGACTACAGCAAGCCGGTGCGCTGCGCGTGGAGCGTGATCGGCGAAACGCTGGCGCCGGTGCGCGCGAGCTGCGGGATCCAGATCACGCCGTGGGAAACCTTCGAGAGCGCCGAGCCGTTCGACTACGTGGTCGTGGTCGGCGGGCTGCTGCATTCGGGGCCGCAAGCCGGCCCCGAAACGCTCGAGTTCGTGCGCCGCGCGGCGGCGGACGGCGCGACGGTCGTCGGCATCTGCACGGGCGTGTTCACGCTGATGCGCGCGAACGTGCTCGACGGCTACCGCACCTGCGTGAGCTGGTTCCACTACTGGGATTTCATCGAGCGCTTCCCGAACGCCGATCCGGACCTGCTGATCGCCGATCGCCTGTTCGTGATCGACCGGCGCCGGATCACCTGCTCGGGCGGCCGTGCGTCGATCGACGTCGCCGCCGCGATCCTGCTGCGCCATTTCGACCATGCGACCGTGCAGAAGGCGCTGCGCATCCTGCTGGTCGGCGAGATGCAGAAAGGCAATGCGCCGCAGCCGCATCCGCCGGGCCTCGAGCCGGCCACGCATCCGAAGGTCAAGCGCGCGATTCTCCTGATGGAACAGCATGTCGGGCGCGCGCTGCCGCTCGAGGAACTCGCGTGCAAGCTGGACATGTCGACCCGCCAGCTCGAGCGGCTGTTCAAGGCCGAGACGGGCAAAAGCCCGCAGGCGTTCGCGAAGCAGGTGCGGCTGCGCACGGCCGCTTGGCTGCTGACCAGTTCCGACCGCACCGTCGCCGATATCGCGTCGAGCTGCGGGTTCGCCGACGCGTCGCACCTCGGCCGCGAGTTCCGCAAGCAGTTCGGCGTGCCGCCGGCGACCTATCGCGAGCGCGGCGGGGAAGTCGCGGAAGGCGGTATGTCGGCGGCGACCGATCCCGATCCCGTGGAAGACGTCGCCGACTGATTGACGATCACGCGCGCCGCCGGCGCGCGGCTTCGTTCTTCGTTCTTCGTTCTTCGTTCTTCGTTCTTCGTTCTTCGCTCTTCACCCTTCGCCTCGGCCCCCGCCGTTCGCCCTTCACCTCCGCCCTCCCTTCGCCCGCCAACCGCACATCGAACCCGGCACGATCGCCACATTTCCCCGCCATTTGGAACCGGTTCCAATCAATTTGACCGACGTTGCAACTCATTGATCGAGGGTTATTCCGGATGCTGACGCACCTTCAAATTTGTATGATGACCACATCACCTTACAAACCAGAGCGCCATGTTCGAGAAAATTCCCGCCCGTGCGATGAGCGACCACGTCGCGCAGCAGCTGCTGAAGCAGATCGAAGCCGGCAGTTTCTCGGCCACCGGCAAGCTGCCGACGGAAGCCGTGCTCGCGCAGGAATTCGGCGTGAGCCGCACCGTGATCCGCGAGGCGATCTCGCGCCTGAAGAACGAAGGCGTGGTCGAGCCGCGCCAGGGCAGCGGCGTGTACGTGAACCAGCACGGCGCGATCCGGCCGCTGCGGATCGACTACGCGGAAGCCGTCGAGGCGAGCTCGCTGCCGCACCTGCTTGCGGTGCGCCGCGCGATCGAGGCTGAAGTCGCGGCCGAAGCCGCGCTGCATCACACCGCCGACGACATGGCCGACATCGACGACGCGCTGCGCAAGATCGACGATGCGGTGGCCGAAGGGCGCGACGGCGTCGCGGAAGACGTCGCGTTCCACCGCACGATCGCGGCCGTTACCGGCAACCCGTATTTCCTGAAGACGCTGCAGTTCCTGAACCAGTACCTCGAGGCCGGCGTGAAGGTCACGCGGCGCAACGAAGCGACGCGCGAGGATTTCTCGCGGCAGGTGCGCGACGAACACGCGGCGATCGCGGACGCGATCCGCGCACGCGACCCGATGGCGGCGCGCAACGCGGCACGCACGCACATGTACAACGCCGCGCGCCGCCTCGCGGAAGCCGGCATCTGTTGATGAACGAATGCGGCGGCCCGGGCCGAACCGGCGCCGTCGTTGTCCCGAACCTTTTCCGAATCGATCAAGGTTGACCATGTCACGAAATGTTGGAGTCATCGGCCTCGGCGCGATGGGCCTCGGCGTCGCCCGCTCGCTGCTGCGCGCGGGGTTCCGCGTGCACGCGTGCGACGTGCGCGACACCGTGCTGCAGGCATTCGCGGCCGAAGGCGGCGTGGCCTGCGCGAACCCGGCCGAACTCGGCGCGCAGTGCGACGTCGTCGTCACGCTCGTCGTCAATGCCGCGCAGACCGAAACGGTGCTGTTCGGCGAGCACGGCGCGGTCGCGGCGATGAAGCCGGGCGGCGTCGTGATCGCGAGCGCGACCGTCGCGCCCGACTTCGCGGTTGCGCTCGGCGCGCGCATCGAGGCCGCAGGCCTGCAGATGCTCGATGCGCCGGTGTCCGGCGGCGCCGCACGCGCGGCCTCCGGCGAGATGACGATGATGACGTCGGGCCCCGCCGCCGCGTATGCGGCCTGCGATGACGTGCTCGCCGCGATCGCCGGCAAGGTCTATCGCCTCGGCGACGCGCACGGCATCGGCTCGAAGGTGAAGATCATCAACCAGCTGCTGGCCGGCGTGCATATCGCGGCGGCCGCCGAGGCGATGGCGCTGGGCCTGCGCGAAGGCGTCGATGCCGACGCGCTGTACGACGTGATCACGCACAGCGCCGGCAACTCGTGGATGTTCGAGAACCGCGTGCCGCACATCCTGAACGGCGACTACACGCCGCTGTCGGCCGTCGACATCTTCGTGAAGGATCTCGGCCTCGTGCTCGATACCGCGCGCCGCAGCAAGTTCCCGCTGCCGCTGTCGGCCACCGCGCACCAGATGTTCATGAGCGCATCGAGCGCCGGCCACGGCGGCGAGGACGATTCCGCCGTGATCAAGACTTTCCCCGGCATCACGCTGCCGCCCGCCCGCTGATTCGAACGACGTTCCCGCCATGACCGCTTCCGCTTCCCGCCCCCTGCTCGGCTGCATCGCCGACGATTTCACCGGCGCGACCGATCTCGCGAACATGCTCGTCAAGAGCGGCATGCGTACCGTGCAGACGATCGGCGTGCCCGCCGGCGGCACCGCAATCGATGCCGACGCGATCGTCGTCGCGCTGAAGTCGCGCACGATTCCCGCCGCCGACGCCGTCGCGCAATCGCTTGCCGCCTACGAATGGTTGCGCGCGCAAGGGTGCCGCCAGTTCTTCTTCAAGTACTGTTCGACGTTCGATTCGACCGACGCGGGCAACATCGGGCCGGTGGCCGACGCGCTGCTCGATGCGGCCGGCGGCGACTTCACGATTGCGTGCCCGGCGTTCCCGGAGAACGGCCGCACGATCTATCGCGGCCACCTGTTCGTCGGCGACGTGCTGCTGAACGAATCGGGAATGGAGAACCACCCGCTCACGCCGATGAAGGACGCGAACCTCGTGCGCGTGCTGCAGCGGCAGACGAAGTCGCAAGTCGGCCTGATCCGCTACGACACGATCGCGCTGGGTGCGGCCGCCGTGCGCGAGCGGATCGAGCAGCTGCGCGCGGAAGGCGCGCGCTTCGCGATCGCGGACGCGCTGTCGGATCACGACCTCTACGTGCTCGGCGAAGCGTGCGCGGGCCTGCCGCTCGTCACCGGCGGCTCGGGCGTCGCGCTCGGCCTGCCCGCGAATTTCCGCCGCGTGGACCAACTGCCCGAGCGCGACAACGCAGCCTCGCTGCCGCAGATCGACGGATCGTCGGCGGTGCTCGCCGGCAGCGCGTCGAAGGCGACCAACGCACAGGTCGCCGCGTGGCGCGAAAGCCGGCCGAGCTTCCGGATCGATCCGCTCGCGGCCTCGCGCGGCGAACCCGTCGTCGACGCGGCACTCGCGTTCGCACGCTCGCACCTGCCGCAGCCCGTGCTGATCTACGCGACCGCGACGCCCGACGAAGTGAAGGCCGTCCAGCACGCGCTCGGCGTCGAAGCGGCCGGCCATCTCGTCGAAAGCACGCTCGCGGCGATCGCCCGCGGCCTGCGCGACCTCGGCGTGCGCAAGTTCGTCGTGGCCGGCGGCGAGACGTCCGGCGCGGTCGTGCAGGCGCTCGACGTGAAATCGCTGCAGATCGGCGCGCAGATCGATCCGGGCGTGCCGGCGACGGCCACCATCGACGCGCAGCCGCTCGGCCTCGCGCTGAAGTCCGGCAACTTCGGCACGGTGGACTTTTTCGACAAGGCGCTGCGCGCACTCGACGGAGCCGCATGATGAGTCACGAAGCGACACTGCGCGAAGAGATCTGCGTCGTCGGCGCGAGCCTGTATGCGCGCGGCCACGCGGTCGGCAGCGCCGGCAACATCAGCGCGCGCCTGGACGACGGCTGGTTGATCACGCCGACCGACGCGTGCCTCGGCCGCCTCGACCCGAACGACATCGCGAAGGTCGGCCTCGACGGCCAGCCGGTATCGGGCGGCAGGCCGTCGAAGACGCTTGCGCTTCATCGCGGGATCTACGCGCGCAACGCGCAAGCGCACGGCATCGTCCATACGCATTCGACGCACCTCGTCGCGCTGACGCTCGCGGGCGTGTGGCGCGACACCGACGTGCTGCCGCCGCTCACGCCGTACTACGTGATGAAGGTCGGCCACATTCCGCTGATCCGCTATCGCCGCCCCGGCGACCCGGCCGTCGCGGCCGAAGTCGCGGCGCTCGCCGACCAGGTGCGCGGCGTGCTGCTCGACCGCCTCGGCCCGGTGATGTGGGGTTCGTCGGTGTCGCACGCATCGTATGCGCTCGAGGAACTCGAGGAAACCGCGCGGCTGTGGCTGATGACGGACCCGAAGCCCGAGCCGCTGTCCGACGCCGCGCTCGACGAACTGCGCCAGGCCTTCGGCGCGCGCTGGTAACGCAACGCGTCGCGTATACGAATCACACAGGACTCCGTAGCGATTCCCATGCCCGCCGTGTGCGCGGGCCCTTCCGTCAGCACACACACACGATCCGGCGGCCTACGCGCCGCCGGCACACGACATATCTGGAGACGACGATGACTGCTCTCGACGCGGCCGCAAGCCGCTCGCCCGCCGCGCCCGCCCAATCGGCCGAGCTCGACCGCACCTACAGGAAAGTGTTCTGGCGCATCGTGCCATTCCTGATGCTCTGCTACGTGGTCGCGTATCTCGACCGCGTGAACGTCGGCTTCGCGAAGCTGCAGATGTCGCAGGACCTCGCGTTCAGCGAAACCGTGTTCGGCCTCGGCGCCGGCATCTTCTTCCTCGGCTACTTCCTGTTCGAGCTGCCGAGCAACCTGCTGATGCACCGCATCGGCGCACGCATCTGGATCGCGCGGATCATGATCACGTGGGGCCTGCTGTCGGCGGTGTTCGCGTTCGTGAAGACGCCGACGCAGTTCTACGTGCTGCGCTTCCTGCTCGGCCTCGCGGAAGCCGGCTTCTATCCGGGCGTGATCCTCTACCTCACGTACTGGTTCCCGTCGCATCGGCGCGCGAAGATCATCGCGGTGTTCATGTCCGCGATTCCGGTGTCGGGCATCTTCGGCAACCCGCTGTCCGGCTGGATCATGGAGCGCTTCCACGGCGGCTCGGGCTTTCACGGCTGGCAATGGATGTTCGTGATCGAAGCCGTGCCGGCGCTGCTCGTCGGTATCGCGACGATCCTGTATCTCGACAACGGCATCCGCAGCGCGAAGTGGCTCGACGCGCGCGAGAAGCAGCTGCTCGAGGACGAAATCGCCGCGCAGCCGCAGGAACAGCAGCAGCACGGCCATTCGCTGAAGGCCGTGTTCGCCGACCCGCGCATGTGGTGGATGTCGCTGATCTACTTCGCGTTCGTCACCGGCCAGTACGGCCTCACGTTCTGGATGCCGACCCTCGTGAAATCGACCGGCATCACCGATACGCTCCAGATCGGCCTGCTGTCGGCGATCCCGTTCGTCGTCGCGATCGTCGTGATGAACCTGTTCGGCCACAGCGCGGACAAGCGCCGCGAACGCCGCTGGCACCTGATCGTGCCGGCGCTGATGGGCGCGGTCGGGTTTGCGGTCGCCGCGTCGTACTCGCACAATACGGCGGTGTCGATCGTGTTCCTGTCGCTCGCGGCGGGCGGCGTACTGACCTGCGCACCGCTGTTCTGGTCGCTGCCGACCGCGTTCCTCGCCGGCTCCGCCGCGGCCGCCGGGATCGCGATCATCAACTCGGTCGGCAACCTCGCCGGGTTCGCGAGCCCGTACGTGATCGGCTACCTGAAGGACGTCACGCACAGCACGTCGTCCGGCATGTACGTGCTGGCCGGCATGCTCGTGATCGGCGCGATCGCCGTGTGGCTCACGCCCGCGAAACTCGTGAACCGCTGACCCTTCATTCGACGCGGGGCGCCGGGCGCCCCGCCCCATTCATTCACCGGACCGCTGCCATGCCCCGCTTCGCCGCCAACCTCTCGATGATGTACACCGAGCACGCGTTCCTCGAACGCTTCGCCGCTGCCTCGCACGACGGCTTCAAGGCCGTCGAGTACCTGTTCCCGTACGACTTCGCCGCCGAGGACATCCGCGCGCGCCTCGACGCGCACGACCTCGAGCAGGCGCTGTTCAACGCGCCGCCCGGCGACTGGGCCGCCGGCGAACGCGGGATCGCATCGCTGCCGGGCCGCGAGGACGAGTTCCGGCGCGGCATCGACCAGGCGCTCGATTATGCGCGCGTGCTCGGCAACAAGAAGCTGCACGTGATGGCCGGGATGGTCGCGCCGGGCGCCGATCGCGCGCGCCATCGCGACACCTACGTGGCGAACCTGCGGCATGCGGCGCAGGCGGCTGCCGCGCACGGCATCACGATCCTGATCGAGCCGATCAACCAGCGCGACATGCCCGGCTATTTCCTGAGCCGCCAGGACGATGCGCACGACATCCGCGCGGAAGTCGGCGCGCCGAACCTGAAGGTGCAGTTCGACTGCTATCACTGCCAGATCGTCGAGGGCGACCTCGCGATGAAGCTCAAGCGCGATTTCGCGGGCATCGGCCACATCCAGATCGCCGGCGTGCCCGAGCGTCACGAGCCGGACATCGGCGAACTCAATTACCCGTATCTGTTCGCGCTGATCGACGCGCTGGGCTACGACGGCTGGATCGGCTGCGAGTATCGCCCGAAGGCCGGCACGTCCGAGGGCCTCGGCTGGCTCAGGCCGTACCTGTAATTTCCGTATTCCTCAGAGGGCAAAGAACATGAAAGTACTGATCACCGGCGGCGCCGGCTTTCTCGGCCAGCGTCTCGCGCGCAAGCTGCTCGAACGCGGCGAGCTGACCGGCCCCGACGGCCGGAGCAGCAGGATCGACGAGCTGGTGCTGCTCGACGTCGTCGAGGGCAGCGATTTCGGCGACGCGCGCGTGACGTCGATCGTCGGCGACATCGCCGATCGCGCGGTGCTCGAAAGCGCGATCGACACGCAGACGGGCGCGATCTTCCACCTCGCGGCGATCGTCAGCGGGCAGGCCGAAGCCGATTTCGATCTCGGCATGCGGATCAACCTCGACGCGTCGCGCACGCTGCTCGAAGTGTGCCGCGCGCGCGGCCATCGTCCGCGCGTCGTGTTCACGAGCTCGGTGGCCGTCTACGGCGGCGTGCTGCCCGACGTCGTGCGGGACGATACCGCGCTGAATCCGCAATCGTCGTATGGTGCGGAAAAGGCGATCGCCGAGCTGCTGCTCTGCGACTACGCGCGCCGCGGCTTCGTCGACGGCCGCGTGCTGCGGCTGCCGACCATCAGCGTGCGGCCGGGGCGCCCGAACGCGGCTGCATCGTCGTTCGCGAGCGGCATCATCCGCGAGCCGCTGAACGGCGAGGAAAGCGTGTGCCCGGTGCCGGGGTCGACGCGGCTGTGGCTGCTGTCGCCGCGCGGCGCGATCGACGCGCTCGTCGCCGGTTGCGAGCTCGACAGCGAGAAACTCGGCAACAAGCGCGTGATCAACCTGCCCGGCCTGTCGGTGTCGGTCGACGAAATGATCGCGGCGCTGCGCGAAGTCGCGGGCGACGAGGTCGTGAAGCTGATCCGCCATGCACCGGACGAACGCGTCGAGAAGATCGTCGGCAGCTGGCCGGGCCGCTGGGACACGACGCGCGCGGAAGCGCTCGGGCTGAAAGGCGACACGTCGTTCGCGGACGTCATCCGCAGCCATCTCGCCGACGAACGGCGTTGACGGCCGCGCCGCCCGGCAGGCAAGCAGCCGCCCCGGCGTCGCCGCTGCCCGCCCGGCAGGCCGGCAACGCCCGGCCGCATCAGCGCGGCCCGGCGGACTCCCCGACGTGTATCGATGCGCGCTTCGCGCCGGATGGCGAGCGCGCCGCGCCGGCCGCATGCTGCCACGCCAGCAATCCGGGCAGATAGAACAGCAGATCGCGCACTCGTCGCGCGCCGGCGAGCGCCAGACAGGTCGGCGCGTCGAACCCGAGCAGCCCGCCGATCAGCACGAACCCGCCCTCCTGCACGCCCAGCCCGCCCGGCATCAGGAACGCGATGCTGCTCAGCAGCTGGATCAGCGCTTCGATCGCGAGCGCCTGCGCGAACGTCGGATCGGCGCCGAGAAAACGCAGCGCGAGCCAGATTTCCAGCGCATAGCCGGCGAACTGCAGCGTCTGCCAGATCACCAGATAGCGGACGACGATACCCGTCTTGCGCCAGATCACAAGGATCGACTGATCGGTGCGTGCCGATTCGCCGACCAGCGCCACCACCTTGCCGCTCGTGACGCGGTTGACCACGCGCATCGCGCGCTCGAACGGCCGCGCGTGCTGAACCAGTGCGAACAGCAGCAGCACCGGCACCAGCGCCGCCATGCCGATGGCGAGGCGCGCGGCAACCTGCGCGGCATCGGACGATACGTGTTCGAGCACGTAGCCGATCGCGACCAGCGCGAACACGAGCTGGCTGATCAACGTCAGCTGCATGTCGGCGACGAGGCTCGCCACGGCGGTCGCCGGGCGTACGCCCGCCTGCCGCAGCAGGCCGAACGACACGATCTCGCCGCCGATTCGCGCGACCGGCAACAATCCGTTGATCGATTCGCGGATCCACACGAGCTTGAGCATCGTCGCGAACGACGGCCGGCGCGGGCCGCGGATCAGCATCCGCCAGTCCCACGCATTCGCAAGCATCGGCAGGATGTGGGCCAGCGCGGCGACCAGCAACCCGGCGCCGGCGATCCTCAGCCGGTGCAGGATCTCCAGCGGATGCTCGCGCCAGACCAGCCACACCGCGAGCACCAGCCCGGCCAGCGCCGCCGCGCGCCCCGCTTGCCGCAGGCGCGCGTCGCAACGCTCGGACCGCCGGTCCGCGCCTTCGAGGTCGGCATGCGTGTCGTGCGTCATGATTTCCCCGCGGGCGACAGCAAGCCCTCGCGGTCGACGCGAAAGCGCGTGCCGCGCCAGACGACGTGCGACGAGAAGAAACTCGACACGAACACCACGAACTGCAGGAAATCGACGAACGGCAACCAGAGCGCGCCGCGCAGACCCGCGCCGGTGGCGCGGCTCGTCTTCAACATCAGCAGCGCCCGCGCGACGAGCGCCGCGAACGCCAGCCCCCAGGCGGCGAGCGTGCCGCCGGAAAACAGCACGGCCAGCATCGCCAGCGGCAACGGGTGCATCAGCACCGACCCGGCGTGACCGAGCCGGTCCGCCGCGCGGATCGTGCAACTCCAGCGCAATTCGTGCGCGTACAGCGTGGCGAACGTCTCTTCGACACAGGCGTGCCCGACGACCAACGGCGGGACGACGACCTGCGCGCCGACCTGCCGCACTGCTTCGCCGAGCGCGTGATCCTCGGCCAGGTGATGCGCGAAACGCGCGAGCCCGCCGATGCGTTCGAGCGTCGCGCGCGTGATCGCAATCGTCTGGCCAAAGCACGGACGGGCGCGCCCGATGAAAAGCCCCGTGATGACGCCCGGCAGGAAATGGTAGTTCGTCATCGCGACGGCGACACCAGGCCAGAAGCCCGGCGACGCGATGCCGCGATACACGCTCGTCACGATGCCGACTTCCGGCTGCTGCAGCGCGCCGACGACGGCACGCAGATAATCGCGCTCGACCAGCACGTCGCTGTCGGCAAGACACAGCACTGAATGTTCCGCGTGTTCGAGCATGTTGACGAGGTTCGCGATCTTGCGGTTCGGCCCGTACAGTCGCGCGTCGGCGACGACCTTGATGTTCGCGTCCGGATGGCGCCTGCGCAACGTTTCGACGGCCGCGAGCGCCGCGTCGCCCGCATCGTGCACGCCGAACAGATGCTGTACCGGCCCCGGATAATCCTGCACGAAGAAGCTTTCGAGATGCTGTACGAGATTCCATTCGTCGCCGTGCAGCGGCTTCGCGACGGTCACGCCCGGATAATCGCACGGCACCGCCCGCGCGCGGGAAAAGAACCGGCCGACCAGCACGCTGGCCGTGACCGTGTAGGCAATGCCGAGCAACACGCCCAGTCCGCAGGCGATCGACATCGCGCCGGCCAGCGCGTGCAGCAGATGCAACAGGATCATGCTTCTCCCCAGTGGTGACCCAATGACCGCGACGCCCCGGCCGGCACGCGCGAACGCGCGCTCGCCCGGACACGCCGCCGTGTCGATTCCCGTTGAGCCGGATATCAAGGACGACCAACCGACGGTACGCGCAATCAGATGACACGACTACCGTGCGGCGATCGATTCCGGTCACGCGCGCACAGCCGCGAACGTCCGCGGCCCTGAACGCCGCGTGGGCCACCTTACGGGCCGACAGGATCGCGGTCGCGATGACGGTCCGGATGCGGAATGTCATCGCCGTGAAAGACGCTTCGGGTACGCTCGGCGCAAACAGTCCGGCTGGCACGACACACTCCCTGGTGGCGCTCGTAACCGACGATCCGGCGCACAAGCAGCCCGGCAGCGGGTCCGTGCTGTCGATCATCCGGCGCATCGCGCGATGGTTCGGCGGCCGCGTGCGGTTCGGGCCCGGCATCGGCGGATACGGCACCGGCGTCGCGATCGTGTTGCCGTCGGCCGACGCCGCCCGGGTCGAGAGCGCGCATGCGTCACGGGGCGAATCCGATGCGCGGCCGCACGCTTAACGTTTTGTTAAGGATTCGGCCGTAGAATCCTCCGGAAGATACGGTCCCCACCCGCTTGCCAGGAGCTTTCATGTCTACCTCCGCCCGATACGATGCAGTCGCACGCCTTCTCCACTGGCTGATCGTGGCGCTCGTCGTCGCGCAGTATGCAATCGGCTGGACGATGCCCGACGTGCATCGCGATACGCAACCGGTCGGCTTGATCGCCGCGCACCTGATCGTGGGCACCGCGCTGCTCGCCGCGATGGCTTGCCGCGTACTCTGGCGCGTGACGCATCGTCCGCCCGCCGACCAGCTGTCGCCCGCGATGCGCGCCGTGTCCGGCGCGACGCACTTCGGGCTCTATGCGCTGCTGATCGCGGTGCCGTTGCTCGGCTGGATCAATGCGTCGTCGCGTGCCTGGGCCGTGACGCTGCTCGGCATCGTGCCGCTGCCTGCGCTGTCGGCGGCCGGATCGGGATTCGGGCATGCGATGGGCGACGTGCACGGCATCCTCGCGTGGGTGCTGTTCGGCGGCATCTGCCTTCACGTCGCGGCCGCGGTCGCGCATCGTTTCATCCTGCGCGACCAGGTCATGCAGCGGATGATGCCCTGGTAATCCCGCCGCCGGCATCCTTGCGCGCCATCGCGGACAGCAGTCCGCCGATCGCGGATCGCATCTCGCCCGCATCGCCGCTCATCCCGCGATCCACCTGCGCGCCCAACGGAATCGGGCAACGAGACGGTCTCGGCGCCGCGCGAAGCGGCGCGCGATCGACGGCCTGGCCGTCCGTGCCGTTCGACCGGGCCGCGTGCCGCGAACGGCATGCGTATCGCCGCACCGCGAACACGACGGCCTGAAGACACACACGTACATGTCGGCTCCTAGTTGCCGGCCTGCGCCGGCATGACGGAGGCCGGCGCAGGCGCGGCAGCCGAAGCCGAAGCCGAAGCCGCCATCCTCGCGCGATCCTGCTCGGCGAGCTTCGCCTGCGCGGCCTGAATGTCCGCCGGATATTCGCCGTCGTCCCCCTTCGACGGATCGTACCCGGCCGCTTCCAGACGAATCAGCTCCTCGCGAACCTGGGCACGCGTGAGCGGCGCATTCGATTGCGCGAATGCGGACTGACCGGAGATTGCGCCGATCATCATCAGTAGTGCGATATAAGTTTTCATCATCAACTCCTTCAATGTTGCGTGCCGATCAACCTTCGTGAATGTCGAACCCGCCGCGGCGGTCCGCTGCGTCAGCTTCCGAAATACGGCGTGCAAAAGCTCTCGGGGCCGACGCATGCGGCCGGGCGCGGACGGGTCGGTTGCGCCGCCGGCCTGCCCGCATCGGACGTCCCCGCCGGATCGCCGCCGACCGCGGTTTCGGCCTGATGCCGAGGAAGTTGCCCGGCCTGCTGCTGGAACAGCGGACTTACGTCCGGATACGACGTATCGGTCACGAAGCGCAGCCCGTTGGTTTCGGCGTCGATCAGTTGCTGCCTGACCTGCGCGCGCGTCAGTGCCTGTGCCGACGCAGGCGTCGCGACACTCGCGACGGACATCGCCGCCACCGTGGCGGCCACCAGCCAATGCGTATTCATGCTCCACTCCTTCGGAAGTCAACGAAACGAGGTGCTACACCCGTATGACGACGCGGGGCATACGTTTATTCCCGGAATGCCGGAGCGCTCGCACCGGACCTTCACCGATCTGTCATTCTTTCGTCAGCCGGCGTAACCTGACGTAACGCAGGCCCCACCGCACGTGGGGCAGACTGACGACACCTTGTGGATCGCCCCTCGATCATGTCCGTCGCTTACGACTATGCAGCCGGCCTGCTTCGCACGCTGTACGATCGCCATCTCGACGGCGGCGCCGTGCTCGATACGGCCGCGTTTCCCGACGCCGAGCGATTCGTTCGTGCGTGGCCGGCCATTCGCGCGGAAGCGCTGGCCGTCGCGCGCGACCTGCCGCGCATCCCGCGCTTCCACGAGATCATGCGCGAGCAGCACGACATCTCGGCCAACGATGCGCGCGACTGGCGGATGTTCATCATGCAGGCTTACGGCCAGCCGTTCCCGCGCAACCTGTCGCGCTGCCCGACCGTCGAATCGATCGTCGCGGCGTCGCCGGACGTGCTGTCCGCGTCGCTGTCGTTCCTCGCGCCCGGCAAGCACATCCCGCCGCATCGCGGGCCGTTCCGCGGCATCCTGCGCGGTTATCTGGTGCTGTCGATGCCGAAGCGCGCGGATGGTACGCCGGCCGCCGTGCTGAAGGTCGACGGCCGCGACTACCGGCTCGACGAAGGCTGCTTCCTGCTGTGGGACGACACCTTCGTGCACGAAGTGTGGAACGACAGCGACGAAGTGCGGATCGTGCTGCTGCTCGATATCCGCCGGCGCGGCATGCCGCGCTTGCTGATGTGGCTGTCGAATGCGGTGATCGGCGTCGTGCGGCTCGGGATCAGGGTGCGGGGGCGGTCGATTCCGGTTTAGCAACCCGCCCGGCGCACGCGCCTTGCGGTCAATCCTCGCGCGCAAGCCGCGTCAGCACCTCCGTGAGCGCTTGAATCGCGGGTTGAGCGGCGCGCTGCACCGGGTACACGAGGTAGTAGCCCAGACCGTTGCGCACCACCTCCGGAAACGGCGCGACCAGCGCGCCGGCTTCCAGCCGATCCGCCGCCATGCGCGGATCGCCGATCGCGACGCCGTGCCCGTCCGACGCGGCCGTCAATGTCAGCTCGAGCGTATCGAACACGAGCCCGGTGCCCGGGTCGACCTGCGTTGCGCCGACGGCGTCCAGCCAGCATCGCCATTCGTCGCGATTGCTGGCGGGATGCAGCAGTGTCGCGTGCGCGAGATCGGCGATCGACTTCAGCACCGCGCCCGCCTCGCGCGTACACATCGGCGTGAGGCACTCGTCGAACAGCGGCACGGCCACCATGCCCGCCCAGCTTCCGCTGCCGCGCACGACGATCGCATCGAAACCGGCGTCGGTGAAATCCGGCGTGTCGTCCGCCGACGTGTGAATGCGCAACTCCGTGCGCGGCAACGCATGATTGAGCGCCGACAGCCGCGGCAGCAGCCAGCGAATCGCGAACGTGGAGGGCAAGCGCAATGTGAGAGTCGACGCGGCATGCGCATGCGCGCGCGCGTGTTGCGCCAGTTGCGAGAGTACGTCGACGGCCACCGTCAGCAGCGCGCCGCCTTCCGCGGTCAACGTCAATCCCGACGCATGACGGACGAACAACGCACACCGGTAATGCGCTTCGAGTTGCTGCACCTGACGGCTCACCGCACCCTGGGTCCGGCACAGATGCTCGGCCGCGCGGTTGAAGCTGCCGAGTTCGGCGGCGGCGACGAACGCCTGGAATGCCGTCAGCGGCGGCAGCGCACGGGTGAGATCCGCGAGCGGATATGCGCGGGCGGCATACCCGGGTTGCGGATTATTCGTTTGTTCGGTCATCGCTGCATCGCTATCGTGGTTGAACCGGTTCGCGACGGCTGTCGTGGCTGGCTCGTCAACAATCAGCGGAGAAATACCATGGTCTCGTCGTCCGACGCACTATACACGCGGCAGGTCGATACCTACCTCAAAGCGCTCGAGAGCGGCAACGTCGCCGCGATCTGCGCATTGTTCACGCCGGATGCGCAGATATTTTCGCCGTTCCTCGGCTGGATGTCGCCACTGCCCTTCTTCGAAAAAGTCGCGGCGGCCTCCGGACAAAGCCGGATCACGCCGATCGACATCTGCGTCAGCGCCACGGGCGCACGTCGGGCCACCGGCTATTTCGTCTACGACTGGGGACTGAAGGACGGCACCGCGGTGCAATTCGAGTGTGTCGACGTCTTCGAATTCGACGACGACGCGCGCATCGAGCGCATGATCATCGTCTACGACACCTATCAGATCCGCAGCACGGTCGGCGACAAGTACGCATAGCGCATCGACGGGGATCAGGCACCACGGCCGTTGCGCGGCGCAGCAACGTCGCCGCGCCGCCGGCCGTACGGCAATGTCGCTGCCGGCCCGATCGATCGCCTACACTACAGACCGTCCCCCCGCACGGCTCCTGCCAGCCACCGCCATGGCACACCTCTTCTTCGCGGCGTCGATCCAGCGCCATATCGACACGCCCGAGCGCGACATCGACGCACGGACGCTCGGCGAAGCGCTTGAAACCGTCTTCGGTGAACAGCCGCGGCTGCGCGGCTATATCGTCGACGACCAGGGCGCGCTGCGAAAGCACCTGTCGGTGTTCATCGACGGCCAGCCGGTACGCGACCGGCAACATCTGTCCGATCCGCTCGGCAACGGCAGCCGCGTGTACGTCGTGCAGGCGCTGTCCGGCGGATAAAGGGACGCATCGCCATCCAAACGAGCGCGCGGCCGCGCCCACAGGAGACATCCGACATGAACGATCGACTGCTCGTCGCGACCCGCAAGGGCCTGTTCGTGCTGCACGCCGACGGCAACGGCGGCTGGGCGCTCGGCGAGCCGCACTTCGTCGGCGAACCGGTCAGCATGGCACTGGCCGACCCGCGCGACGGCACGCTGTACGCGGCGCTCAATCTCGGCCATTTCGGGGTCAAGCTGCACCGCAGGCGTGCCGGTGCCGCCGCATGGGAAGAATGTGCGGTCCCCGTCTATCCGCCGCAGCCCGCCGATGAACTGCGCGCCGACGTCAGCGCCCATGCCGGCACCGGCGACGCGCACGACGAAGCGCCCACCCCGCCCCGCCCGCCGTGGACGCTTCAGCAGATCTGGTCGCTCGAAACCGGCGGCGCGGACGAACCGGGCGTATTGTGGGCCGGCACGATACCGGGCGGCCTCTTCCGCTCCGATGACGGCGGCGATTCGTGGGCGCTCAACCGCCCGCTGTGGGATCGCCCGGAGCGCCCCGAGTGGTTCGGTGGCGGCTACGATGCGCCGGGCATCCATTCGGTGATGGTCGATCCGCGCGACAGCCGGCACGTGACGATCGGCATCTCGTGCGGCGGCGTCTGGCAGACCTTCGACGGCGGCGCGACCTGGCGCGTCAGCGCCGACGGCATGGAGGCCGACTACATGCCGCCCGAGCGGCGCGGCGAACCCAACGTGCAGGACCCGCATCGCGTCGTCCAGTGCGCGGCCAACCCCGATGTGCTGTGGACCCAGCATCACTGCGCGATCTTCCGCTCGACCGACGGTGCCGCGCACTGGCAGCGGATCGAAGCGCAGCCATCGAGCTTCGGCTTCGCGGTCGCCGTGCATCCGGCAGACCCCGACACTGCGTGGTTCGTCCCCGCCGTGAAGGATGCGTGCCGGATTCCGGTGAACGGCCGCTTCGTCGTCACGCGCACGCGCGACGGCGGCCGCAGCTTCGAGAGCCTGTCGAACGGGTTGCCGCCTGCGCCGGCCTACGATCTCGTCTATCGGCACGGGCTCGCGGTGGACGACTCCGGCACGCGTCTCGCGATGGCGTCGACGACGGGCGGGTTATGGACCTCCGCGGACGGCGGCGAAAACTGGCGGCAGGTCTCCGCGCATTTGCCACCGGTGTATTGCGTGCGCTTCGGATAACGAACGACTCACACGCAGCGCGTGCCGACGGCAAGCGCCCGCCCGTTGCTTTACGTCGGCGGCGCGATCCGCGCGACCGCGTCGCGCGTCTGCACGATTTCCGCTTCAAGCCAGTCGAGAAACCGCCGGACCCGCGGCTCGCGCTCTCGCCCGGGCCGGCACAGCGCGACGAAACGCGCGCCGGCGAGCCGCACCGATGCATCGATCGGCGTCAGCGCGTCGCGTTCGACGTGCTCGGCGGCCAGCACCGAACTGAGCAGCCCGACACCCTGCCCATGCAGCACGGCCTGCAGCGCGTAATGCTCGTCGTCGTAATGGCGGAACACCGCGCGCTCGAGCCATGCTTCGCGACCGGCCGCACGGCACCACGATGCCCAGTCGACCGACACGGGAAGCGGCGTATCCCAGGTGGTCTCGATCAGCTCGATACGCTCGTTCGCGCGCCCGACGTCGAGGCCGCGCGCCGCATACGCGCCGAAATACTCGTCGATCAGCGCGATCTCGTGCAGCGCGGGAAATGTGCGCGACGTCGCGCGGATCGCGAGATCGACCCGCGCGTCGCGTTCGAGATCGACGAGCGCGTTGCCGGTTTCCACCTTGATGTGCAACTGCGGATCGACGCGCCGGAACCGGCCGAGCCGCGGAATCAGCCACATCGCGGCGAACGCGGGCGTGGTGGTCAGCACCAGCGTGCGCGTATCGGCCGCCGCGGGCCGCAGCGCATCGAGCCCGCGGCTCATGCCGAGCAGCGCGTCGTGACACGCGCGAAACAGTTGCCCGCCCTCGTCCGTCAACCGCACGCCGCTCGCGCCACGCTCGAACAGCAGCACGCCGAGCCGGCTTTCGAGCGACTTGATCTGATGCGACACGGCCGCCGGCGTCACGGAAAGTTCGTCGGCGGCCGCCTTGAACGTGCCGAGCCGCGCGCACGACTCGAATACACGCAATGCAGTCAGGGGAATTTTCGAGAACACGAGGCCTCGCGGGCCGGATCCGGCCAGGTTGAATTCGATTCAATCCGCGTGAGATTAGGTGAATTGAGGCGCGCGCGCAACGCGGGTAGCCTTCCGGGACGTCGCGGCACGGCGGCCGCGGCACGCAGTAGCGGCCAACCCACCGCCCAACCATCGACGCACCAGCAACCGTCGAACCGGAGAACCAACGTGCAAGGCCTACCGCGCAGGATCACGCAGGCGGTGCTCTACGAAGCGATCGCCATTTCCTGCATCTCGCCCGCGATCGCGGCGCTCTTCAAGCAGGGTCTGGTCTATTCGGGCGCGCTGTCCGCGACGATGTCGGCGATCGCGCTGCTGTGGAACATGATCTTCAACGCGCTGTTCGAGCGCTGGGAAGCGTCGCGCCGGCAGCCCGCGCGCACGCTCGCGCGACGGATCCTGCATGCGACCGGCTTCGAGGGCGGGCTCATCTTCATCCTCGTGCCGGTCGTATCGTGGTGGCTCGACATCTCGTGGTTCGACGCGTTCGTCGTCGACATCGGGCTGTTCGCGTTCTTCTTCTGCTACGCGTTCGTGTTCCAGTGGGCGTTCGATCGCGTGTTCGATGTGCCGGCGGCGACGAAGGAATCGTGACGAGGTGTTCGCGGGCCGGCTTCGCGCCGATCGACGCGCAGCCCGAAAGCAACGCGGCCCGCCCGCACGATACGGGAGGGCCGCGTTTCATCACGCCGGCGCGCCGCCTTCGGCGAGCGCGTCGGTCACGTCGACGCTCAATGCACGCCGAGATACGCCTTCACCGCCGGCAGGCCCGGCTTGCCGTCGAGCGTCGTCACGCCGGCCAGCCACTTGTCGAGCGCCTGCGGATTCGCCTTCAGCCACTCGGCGGCGGCCTTGTTCGGGTCTTCCTTGTTCATGATCGGCAACATCACGTGGTTCTCGATCGACGTCGTGAACTGCAGGTTCGACACGAACTTCGCGACGTTCGGGCAACGCTGCGCGTAGTCCGGCGGCGTGGCCGTCAGCACCTTCGCCTCGCCGTAGTTCGGGCCGAACACGTCGTCGCCGCCGCTCAGGTAGTCGATCTTCATCTGCACGTTCATCGGATGCGGTTCCCAGCCGAGGAACACGATCCACTGCTTGTCGCGGATCGCGCGGTTCACCTCGACCAGCATCCCGGCCTCGCTCGACTCGACCATCTTGAACTTGCCGAGGCCGAACTGGTTGCCGTCGATCATCTTCTTGATCAGCAGGTTGCCGTCGTTGCCCGGTTCGATCCCGTAGATCTTGCCGTTGAGCTTGTCGGCGTACTTCTGGATGTCGGCGAACGACTTCAGGCCGCCCTGGTACACGTAGTCGGGCACCGCGAGCGTGTATTTCGCGCCGGTCAGGTTGGGCGTGGCGAGCACCTTGATCGTGCCGGCCTTCGTGAACGGCTGGATGATCGGGTCCATCGTCGGCGACCAGTAGCCGAGGAACACGTCGATCTGCTTGCTCTTGATGCCCGCGAACGTGATCGGCACCGACGCGATCGTCTTGGTCGGCGCGTAGCCGAGCCCCTGCAGCATCGTCGCTGCAAGACCGGTGGTGGCAGCGATGTCGGTCCAGCCGACGTCCGCGAAGCGCACGTTCTTGCATACGGGCGGGTCGGCCGCATAAACCGCCGACATCGGCGCGGCCATCCCGATCCCGCATACCGCTGCGATCAATTGGCGCTTCATCTGTCTTCTCCTCAAAGTGACGTCGTTTTTCATGGGGGCGGGATCGATGGTTGAAGCCGCGCGCCGCGATCCCGGCGGCGTCGCGGACCGAATGGTTCGCGCGGGTTGCGTCAGCGCCCCGGCAACCGTCGCTCGTAGCTCGGCGCGTGACCGAACTGCGCGCGATACGCCTTGCTGAAGTGACACGGCGAATGGAATCCGCACGTCGTCGTCACGCGCGCGATCGACGCATCCGTAGTGCGCAGCAGGTCGCGCGCGCGTTTCAGCCGAAGCGTGAGGTAATAGTGAGTGGGCGACACGTTCAGGTACACCTTGAACATCCGCTGCAGGTGACGCTGCGACAGCCGCACGAGCCGCGCGAGTTCCTCGAGCGACAGCGGCTCCTCGATGTTCGCTTCCATCAGCCGCACCACTTCGATCAGTTCCGCGCGCGAGAAGCCGACGCGCGCATCGACGGGGATCGGCTGCGTATCGGTCGAGCTGCGGATGCGTTCGAGGATGAACTGCTCGGACACCTGCGCGGCGAGCTGCTGGCCGAAACGCATGCCGACGAGATTCAGCATCAGGTCGAGCGGCGCGGTGCCGCCGGTGCAGGTGAGCCGGTCGCGATCGACGACGAACAGCTCGTCGGCGAACCCCACCTGCGGAAACTCCGCATGCAGCGCGGACAGGTTCTCCCAGTGCACGGTGCAGCGATAGCCGTCGAGCAGGCCGCCCGACATCAGCGCATACGCGCCGGTGCAGATGCCGCCCAGCGGCAGCCCGCGTTCGGCGAGCGCCGCGAGCGTGTCGCGCGCGCCGTCGTCGACCACCTCGCGGATGTGAATCCCGCCGCACACGATCATCACGTCGGGCAGGTTCGTGTAGTCGAGCGCCTGGGTCGGCCGCACCGCGATGCCGTTGCTGGCCCGCACGGGGGCACCGTCGAGCGAATAGATCGACCACTGGTAGTGATCGGCACGCCCGACGTAGTTCGCCATCCGAAGCACTTCGACCGCGCTCGAGAACGCGATCATCGAGAAGTGCGGCAGCGTCAGGAAGCCGAAATGGGCAAGGGACGAAACCGGTGAAACGCGAGCGGCGGGCACGGCGGCAGCGGCGGCGGACGTCACATCGAGCTCCTGGCGAACGGTTGAGCAGGTTGCACGCAGCCAGCCCCGTGGCAAACGCCACGGAAGCCGGTATCGAATCGGAAGAGGCGGCCGGAAGTCGAACCGGCCGCCGGTTGCTTACGCTTGCGCGGGCGCGGCCTTCGCGCGGAACAGCTGCTTCAGGCCCGAGAACAGCGGTGCTTTCGCGGTGCCCGGCGCGCGGCCGAAGCTCTCGGTGATGCGGTCGAGAATGATCGCGAGCAGCACGACCGACAGACCGCTTTCGAAGCCGAGGCCGATGTCGAGGCGCTGGATACTTGCGAGCACGTCGTTGCCGAGGCCACCCGCGCCGACCATCGACGCGATGATCACCATCGACAGCGCCATCATGATGGTCTGGTTCACGCCCTGCATGATCGACGGCAGCGCGTTCGGGAACTGCACCTTGTACAGCAGCTGCCACGGCGTGCAGCCGAATGCCTGGCCGGCTTCGACGATCTCGCGGTTCACGTGACGGATGCCGAGGCTCGTCAGGCGCACGGCCGGCGGCATCGCGAAGATCACCGTCGACAGGATCCCCGGCACGCGGCCGAGACCGAACAGCATCGCGGCAGGAATCAGGTAGACGAACGCGGGCATCGTCTGCATCAGGTCGAGGATCGGACGCACGATCGCGGCGACCCACTTGCTCTTCGCGGCCCAGATGCCGAGCGGAATGCCGAGCACGAGGCTGATGATCGTCGACGACAGCGTGAGGCCGAGCGTGATGACCGTCTGATCCCAGAAGCCCGTCGCGAAGATCAGCAGCAGCGACGCGGTGGTGAACAGCGCGAAGCGCCAGCCCACGCGCCACAAGCCGACGCCGATGAAGATCGCCATCATCAGCCACATCGGGATCGCCTGCAGGCTGTGCTCGACGAAGGCGGCGAGCCCCTCGATCGCGCGGCCGATCGCATCGAACGTCGCCGCGTCATGATCGAGCAGGTAGTGAACGGACTGGTCGACCCAGGTACCGAGCGGAATCATTTCAGACATGGGAGCCTCGCGAACGCGTGATGGCCTTCAGGATAAGAGCGCGGTCGACCGAGCCGCAGTAGCAGCCGTCGTCGTCGACGACGGGCAGTGCATTCGGGCTCGCGACGACGCGCGCGACGACATGTTCGAGCGACGCATCGCGCCGGATGCTTTCGATCGGCCGCACCGACGGCGTGTCCTGACCGATCGCCTCGCGCGTGACGAAGCCGCGGATCTTGCGTGCGGCGTCGAGCACGAACGCATATTCGGCACTGCCGTTCAGCGTCGCCGCGACGTTCGCGGCGTCGCACTTCGACATGGTCGGCACGGCCCCCGTCTGCATCAGGTCGCCCGCCGTCAGATAGCGGCTCGTGTCGATGCCGTCGAAGAACGCGCGCACGTAGTCGTCGGCCGGGTTCGCGATGATGTCCTGCGGCGTGCCGACCTGCACGAGCCGGCCGCCTTCCATGATCGCGATGCGGTTGCCGATGCGCAGCGCCTCTTCCAGATCGTGCGACACGAACATGATCGTGCGGCGCTGTTCCTTCTGCAGTTGCAGCAGCACGTCCTGCATTTCGCGGCGCTTGAGCGGATCGAGCGCGGAGAACGCCTCGTCCATGATCATCAGCGACGGGTTCACGGCCAGCGCGCGGGCCAGGCCGACGCGCTGCTGCATGCCGCCCGACAGCTCGGACGGCAGCTTGTGCGCGAACGGTGCGAGGCCGACCTGCTCGAGCACCTCCATCGCACGGCGTTCGCGTTCCTTCTTGCCGACGCCCGCGACCTCGAGGCCGAACGCGGCATTCGACACCACGGTGCGATGCGGCATCAGCGCGAACGACTGGAACACCATGCTCATGTCCTTGCGGCGCAGCGCGGTCAGCGCCGAGCGGCGTGCCGACGCGACGTCGAGCCCGTCGATCAGCACCTTGCCGGCGCTCGGATCGACCAGCCGGTTCACGAGGCGGATCAGCGTGGATTTGCCGGAGCCGGACAGGCCCATCAGCACGAATATTTCGCCTTCCTGCACGTCGAACGAAACGTTGTGCACACCGACGACCTGACCGGTACGCTTGAGCACATCGTCTTTCGTTGCGCCGGCGGCGAGCATGTCGAGCGCCTGCTGCGGGTTGCTTCCAAATACCTTGCACAGACCTTCGACTACGACCTTGGGGGCATCCATCGAAACCTTCTCCTCGTGTAGCGGGGACTCACGCGTGTGACTCAACGTGCCTACATAGTTGCCAGAAAAAACCCCGACCTGCCGACGAATTACGACAAACGCTTGCGCAAATACGACACACCCCGCAGGCCCGCCCGGCGGGGCGCGGCGCTCGGCGGCCCCCGATTGCGGCGACGCAATACGCGCACAGCCAGCACCGGCGGGCATCGCGGGCGTGACTTGTGCGCAGCAGCGCGACGCGCGAGCGGCGGCGTTTTACGACAACCCGCAAAAACCGCGCGTCGCTTTACGACAATTCCACGTCCGATCGGACCGTTCGCCTGCCCGGCGCCGGCAAAAAGAATGGTCGTACGAAAACGGGCGCCGCGAACGCGCGGCAGCCATGCTTCGCGGCCCGCCCGCAACCCAGAAAATCCCCCATGGCCATTGTGATACATTCCGGCAAACACGCCGATCGCGACGTCGCCGCGCGCCTTGCGCATGGCGCTGCGCCGGCAGTCCGCGCACGCCGGTTCGCCTGCCGGCCATACGGAAACAGCCTCGATCGCGCCGCGCGACGATCGAAGGACGATAACGAAATGAGAGAGGGAGCAAGGCGATGAATTGGGCTTTTGCCGCAATCGGTTTCATCGTGGGCGGTATCGCCGCATTGTTCGGGGATTTCTCCGCCGCCAACGGCGCGCTGCTCGGTGCGGCGGCCGGGTTCTGCATCGGCTACGCGCTGCAGCAACGCAAGCACACGCACGGCGGTACGCCCCCCGACGCGTTCGCGATTTCCGCGACGCCGCAACCCGCTCCCGTGCCGCTCGCCGATCGCGTCGCGCGCCTCGAAGCGACGGTCGACGCGCTCACGCGCGAGCTCGACGTGCTGCGCGGCCAGCTCGCCGGCGCGAAGGCCGGTGCCGCAGCGACCGGCAGCGCCGCGCAGGTGCCGTCGACGCCTCCCTCCGCCATCACGCCTGCGCCCGCCGCGATCCCGCCTCGACCATCCGTGCAGCCTGCGGTCGCGAGCGCCGGCGTGCCGTCGTCGACGTCCGCGCCCGCGCCCGCGCCGGCAGTCGCCACGCGGACGAGCGCCGCACCTGCTGCCGCCGGCGCACCGACGAGTGCGCCCGCAACGACCACGCCGCCCGCCCCACCCGCCCCGCCCGAACCCCGCGAACCCGGTATCGCCGAACGCGCGCTCCGCGCGGCGCGCGACTGGCTGCTCGGCGGCAACACGGTCGTGCGCGTCGGCATCATCGTGCTGTTCTTCGGCGTCGCATTCCTGCTCAAGTACGCGGCCGACAACGACATGCTGCCGATCGAATTCCGCCTGGCCGGCACGGCGCTCGCCGCGGCCGCGCTGCTCGCGATCGGCTGGCGCGTGCGTGCGCGCCGCGCGGCGTACGGTCTCGTGCTGCAGGGTGGCGGCATCGGCATCCTGTACCTGACGATCTTCGCCGCGACCAAGCTCTACGCGCTGCTGCCGGTCGGCGCGGCGTTCCCGCTGATGGTCGCGGTGTGCGCGCTGAGCGCGTTCCTCGCGGTGAAGCAGAACGCGCTGCCGCTCGCGTTCATGGGCAGCGCGGGCGGCTTTCTCGCGCCGGTGCTGCTGTCGACCGGCCACGGCAGCCATGTCGCGCTGTTCAGCTACTACGCACTGCTGAACGCAGGCATCTTCGCGATCGCGTGGTTCAAGGCCTGGCGTCCGCTGAACCTGCTCGGCTTCGTGTTCACGTTCACGATCGGCTCGGCGTGGGGCGTGACGGCGTACCGCCCCGCGCTGTTCGCGACCACCGAGCCGTTCCTGATCCTGTTCTTCCTGATGTATGTCGGCATCGCGCTGCTGTACGCGGTGAAACGCGAACTGGCGCTGCGTCACTATGTCGACGGCACGCTCGTGTTCGGCACGCCGATCGTCGCGACCGCGCTGCAGGCGTCGCTCGTGAAGGACATGCCGTTCGGGCTCGCATGGAGCGCGGTCGCGCTGTCGGCGTTCTATGTCGCGATCGCCGCCTGGCTCGCGCGGCGCCGCGATCGTCTCGCGCTGCTGTTCGAAGCGATGCTCGCGCTCGCGGTGATCTTCGCGACGCTCGCGGTGCCGCTCGCGTTCTCGGGCCCGACGACCAGTGCCGCGTGGGCGATCGAAGGCGCGGCGATCGTGTGGGTCGGCGTGCGCGAGAAACGCCTTGCGCCGTTCGGCTTCGGCCTGCTGATGCAGATCGCCGCGGCCGGCGCATTCTTCACGAGCCTGCTCGGCCCGGCCGACACGAACGCGCTGCCGGTGCTCAACAGCGCATACATCGCGATGCTGCTGATCGCGCTCGCCGGGCTGTTCACGGGCTGGTGGCTGCACGGACGCGACGAAGCGCGCGCGTGGCACGCGTGGATGCCGGACGTCGGCGCGGCCGCCGCGGCGTGGGGGCTGTTGTGGTGGCTGAGCGGCGGACTGCACGAGATCCTCGTCTACGCGGGCCGTCACGTCGACCTGCATGCGGACCGGTTCGTCGTCGACGCGACCGCGCTGTTCGCCGCCGGCACCGCGTGGCTCGCGCACGTCGCGCGCCGCAAGCTCGCGTGGCCGATCGCCGAATGGCCGGCACTCGCGCTGACGCCGGTGCTCGCGCTCCTCGCGTTGCGCGCGTTCGATTCGCACGAGGCGCCGCTGTCGGGCATGGGCGCCTTCGCGTGGCCGATCGCCGTCATCGCATGCTATGCGCTGCTGCTGCGGCAGTCGCGCGGCACGGCGGCAGCCGGTCCGGCGGCGAGCGCGGCGGGCGCGGCGGGCGCGGCGGGCACGTTGGCCGTGGCGGCCATCCCCGTTCCCGTGATCGCGCCGTTGCACACGCTGATGTTCTGGACGTTGTGCGGGCTGTTCTCGCTCGAGGGCTTCTGGCGCCTGCGCGCGTTCGTCCCCGAAGGCGCGTGGAGCTGGAGCGCGTGGGCCTACGGCTTCGGCGCGCTGCTTCTGCTGGTGTCGGGCCCCGGCTCGCGCCTGCGCTGGCCGGTCGCCGCGTTCCCGCGCGCGTATCAGGTATGGGGGGCTGCGCCGCTCGCCGCGCTGCTGTGGCTGTGGAGCATCGCCAGCGTGACGAGCGACGGCGATGCGTCGCCGCTGTTCTGGCTGCCGCTGCTCAATCCGCTCGACGTCGCGCAACTGCTGATCTTCGTCGCGTTCGCCACCTGGCTGCGCCGCCTGAAGACGCTCGGGGTCACCTGGCATCCGCTGGCGGCCGACCTCGCCGCGCTCGCGACCGTGTTCCTGTGGTTCAACGCGCTGCTGCTGCGCACGCTGCATCAGCGTTTCCACCTGGCCTACGACATCGACGCCGTGCTGTCCTCGTTCGGCATCCAGCAGGTGTTCATGGTCGGCTGGAGCCTGTTCGCGTTCGCCGGCATGTGGCTGACGCGCCGCAACGGCATCGCGCGCGTGTGCGCGCTGGCGTCGCTGCCGCTGATCGTCGTGATGTGGGCCTGGACCTTCTACGCGAACTTCACGCAGGACGGCGGCAGCTGGGCGCGCATTCCTCTGCTCAATCCGCTCGACCTCGTGCTGGTGGTGGTCTATGCGCTCGCCGCGTCGTGGTTCGTGCGTGCGCGCACGCTCGGCTGGCCGTTCGGCAACTATCGCGTCGAACTGCTCGGCGCGGCCGGCGCAACGGCCTTCCTGTGGCTGAACGCGATCCTGCTGCGCACGCTGCATCACTGGACCGGCGTGCCGTACGCATTCGACGCGATGGCGGAATCGACGCTCGTGCAGGCGTCGGTCTCCGTGTACTGGACGCTCTGCGCGCTCGCGACGATGATCGGGGCCACGCGCCGCGGCTTGCGTCCGCTGTGGTTCGTCGGCGCCGCACTCCTCGCGCTCACGGTGATCAAGCTGTTCCTGTTCGACCTGTCGCACGTCACCGGCATCGAACGCATCGTGTCGTTCATCGGCATCGGCATCCTGCTGCTGTTGATCGGCTATTTCTCGCCGCTGCCGCCGAAGGCCGCGGCCCAACCGGGCGACACCCAACCATGAAACGACTCGCAGCCCTGCTCGGCCTGAGCCTGCTGACGTCGTTCGCGACGGCCGACGGCGCCCCCGGCGCGGAACGCGTCGCGCGGCGCTTCTCGCTCGATCTCGACGGCAGCGCCGCGTATTACCAGCTCACCGTGCCGCAGGCCGTCTATGCGGCCAGCCGGCGCGACGATCTCGGCGACGTGCGCGTGTTCAACGGCGCCGGCGAGCCCGTGCCGTATTCGCTCGATGCGCCTGCGGCGGCCGCCGTGCCGCCGGCGCGCACGCCGGTGCACTGGTTCCCGCTGCCACCCGCGCGCGCCGACGACGGTCAGGCGCCGCTCGGCGTGTCGGTCGCGCCGGACGGCTCGCTGCGCGCGGCCGTCACCGCACCGGCTCGCGCGAAACATGCGGCAGATCTCGTCGACCTGTCGCATGCGGACGGCGAGGTCGACGCGCTGCTCGTGCATGTGAGCGACGACAGCTACCAGGGCCGTGTCGCCGTCGAAGCCAGCGACGACCTGCGCAGCTGGCGCTCGCTCGGCAGCACGCAACTGCTGAAGGTCGGCCGCGGCGGCGACCTGCTGGTGCAGGAACGCATCGCGCTCGAGGGCGCGGGGCCGCGCTACCTGCGGCTCGACTGGCTCGACGGCGCGCCCGCGATCGGATCGATCGAGATCGAAACGCAACCGCACGATGCGCGCACGGCGGACTCCGCTGCCGTGCCGCGTCAATGGCGCGAAGCCGTACACGTGCGGGCCGGCGGCGCGCCCGGCGAGTATCTGTTCGATACCGATGGCGCCTATCCGGTCGACCGCGTGCGCATCGACCTGCCGCAACCGAATACGGTTGCGCGCGCAACGCTGCAGAGTCGCCCCGACGCGCAGGCGCCGTGGCGCGAGGTCGCCAATGCCGTGCTGTTCCGGCTGCAGGGCAAGGGCGGCGAACAGCGCAACCCGCCGCTGGCGTTTGCATCGAATCCCGATCGCGCGTGGCGAATCATCGTCGACATGCGCAACGGCGGGCTCGGCGGCGGCCAGCCGGCCGTCGCGGTCGGCTGGCATCCGGCCGCCCTGACCTTCGTCGCGCGCGGCATGCCGCCGTTCACGCTCGGTGTCGGCAATGCGTCGCTGCCGTCGTCGGCCGTGAGCCGCGATGCGCTGCTGGTCGGAATGGCGCCGGAGGTACGGCCCGCGCGCGTCGGTGCGGCGCTGCCGGCCTCGGCGGTCCCGCCCGGGCCGGCAGCCGATACGGATGCGGCCCGCCGTTACGTGCTGTGGGGTGCGCTGGTCGTCGCGGTCGGCGTGCTCGGCACGATCGCATGGCGCCTCGCACGCGGCGGCGGCGACACGCCTGCTCGCGACGAGTAGGACCACGCCACCACGCCGGCACACCGGCACGCCGAATCAGGCCGGTGCCGCTCGCACCGTTCGCGCAGTTCCCACCGTTCACACCGTTCGCGCCGCGACGCGGCCGTGCGGACGCGGACGCCACGGTGACGAGCGGCAGCTGGCCGCGCCGGCCGCCCCCATCGCCGGCGAGCGCGTACCGCGACGCGCACGCCAGTCGGCCCGGATCGCCGCGATCGCGCGAAGCGCCCATGATTGCGCCATCACGACAGGCCGCACGCCCCGCCGCGATGCCGGCGGCATGCGACGCGCGACGCATGCGACGGGACGCCTGCACAGGATCGCGCTGTCATAGCGCTTGCCGGCGAAGCGCACGATATCGACGACGTCGAAACCCTGGGCCCGGTAGAACGCCAGCAGATGCGACGCGGGATGCGGCGTATCGAGCGCGAGCAGCGAATAACCGCGCAACGCGGCCCACTGCCCGGCAAACGCGAGCAGCGTCGCACCGATCCCGCCGCCTTGCCAGCCGGGATCGACGGCCACCTGGCGCACGCTCGCGACGCCGTCGCGACGGTACAGCGAACACGGCGACGCCGGATCGGTGGCGTAGAGCGTCATCGTGCCGACGACGCGACCACCAGACACCGCGACATGACATTCACCCGCTTCCGCGCGGCGACGCGTGACCTCCTCGGCCTGGTCGACACACGTACAGTTGAGCCCCATCGCGCCGAGTCGCGCGAACGCACGATGCAGCAGCGCGGTGAGCTGCGTGTAGCTGTCGACTGCCGGATCGAAGCGCCGCACGATGACCCGGTCGGCGCGCACGGCAGGCGGCGCGGCGGGTGAACGTTCGGCGATCGTGTTCCGGGATATCGACATGGCAGCGCTCCGTGGTCAGGATGACCGAAGTCTAGGAGCGCGCCGCGAGGCGTCGCAAGAAAAAATGTCGTAAAAAAGACGAGAATTCGAAGCGAGGCGATGGCGCGACGGTGTGCATTTTCATGCGTCCGACGCCTTCGGTCACGTGGTCGAACACACCGATCGTTGTGCCTGCAAGCAATGCGTGACGCACACTGCGTCGCCGACCCCATGCCGCGCGATTCCGGACTTGCGATGCCCCGCGCGAGCGCCCCGCATCGTCGTTGACACACCCGGCGACGCGCTCCAGACTCGCTGATCCTCCACCGCACCGCGAGCGCACATGGTCACCTGCTTCCTTCGCTACGTCATCGATCCGTACAAACTCGAGCAGTTCGAAACCTACGGCAAGATGTGGATTCCGCTCGTCGAGCAATTCGGCGGCACGCACCACGGCTACTTCCTGCCTTCCGAGGGCGCGAGCAACATCGCGCTCGCGATGTTCTCGTTCCCGAGTCTCGCCGAGTACGAGCGCTATCGCGAACGCTCGAAGGCCGATCCCGCGTGCCAGGCCGCGTTCCGGTATGCAGAGGAAACACGCTGCATCGTCAGCTACGAGCGCAGCTTCTTCCGGCCGGTGTTCGAGTAACCCCGCGCATCGCGCCCCCTTTCCGGCGCCGGACGAAAAAACGCCCCGCCTGCATCCGCGCGGCGGGGCCAACCCATGTCAGTAGAGACATTCATGGAGGAGACGGGCCCATCTTATCGAGCGCGGCTCGCCGTCCCAACCAAGCATTTCTGCTATCCATCTGCGTCGCCGCGCGCACGCGCGCCCCGCGTGCCTGGCATATCGATAGAACGAAAAGTCGTTTTCAGAGTGGCGGCGGGGTCGTTACCATCTGGTTTTAAGCCTGTGCTTAGCCGGGCAAGCCATCCCCAAGGAGCGCCCTTTGACTGCATTCGATCAACACCGCCGCCCGTTCGTGGTCGGCATCGGCGGCACCACCCGGGCCGCGTCGTCGACCGAGCGCGCGCTGTCGTTCGCGCTGCGCGGCGCGCAAGCCGCCGGCGCACGCACGCGCCTGTTCGACGGCCCGTTCCTGCATACGCTGCCGCACTACGCCCCCGAACACAAGACGCTGACCGACGCGCAGCGAGAACTGATCGACACCGTGCGCGAAGCCGACGCGATCATCATCGCGACGCCCGGCTATCACGGCGGCGTGTCCGGCCTCGTGAAGAACGCGCTCGACACGCTCGAGGAACTGCGCGCCGACGAGCGCCCGTACCTCGACGGTCGCGCGGTCGGCCTGATCGTCACGGCCTACGGATGGCAGGCCGCCGGCACCGTGCTGACGTCGCTGCGCTCGATCGTCCACGCGCTGCGCGGCTGGCCGACCCCGTTCGGCGCCACCGTGAACACGCTCGAAACGCGCTTCGAGAGCGCCGACAGCTGCTCGGATCCGAAGGTCGTCGCACAGCTCGAGACCGTCGGCTCGCAGGCAGCCGAATTCGCGCTCGCGTTCGCATCGCATCGCGCGGCCACGCATGCCGCGTCGGTCGACGCGCTCGCGCCCGTGCTGAAGATCGCCAACCAGTAATCCCCGCCTCCCCGCAGCCCGCGCCCGGCCGACGACGTTCGCCGCGCGCGGGCTGCGCGCGTCTGGCAGTCCGGCGCGCATCGCAGCGCTGCCGCCTGCTTCATGCCGGCTCCCCACCCCGATAACGATCCGGCCCACCACGTGATTTGCATTGGCCGAAAGATTGGTTCACGCGGGCCGCGGGTTTTCGTACGCTGAAAGCCCGAACCTTCCATGCGCACGCCATGAACCGCACGATCCGTTACAAGGGCTACGAAGTCGCCCCCGCCGCCGCCCGGCTGCCGAACGGGCTGTTCGCCGCGAACCTGACGATCGAGAAGGCAAGCGGCGGCCCGTCGCCGCGCGCCGTATCGTTCGACGCAATCGATTTCTTCTTCGAAGAGGAACACGCGCTCGCGTATGCGTCCCGCTGGGGACGCCTCTGGGTCGATACACAGGCCTGAGCGCGGCACCCGGCAGCAGCAGGGCTGCTCGAAAATGCGCGATTACGGAAGCTATGCAAGAATCTTTCGTCTCGTAATCGCATAACAACAGCCATGTCCGACACGCTGCAGGAAGACCATGCAGCGGCAGATCACGCCATGCGCAACTGGACCTTCGAACGTCAAGGTCCGGTCAGGATCGGTTCCGATGCGCACAGGCAAATGTTCTGCCGCATGCTGCTCGATACGCACAACCCGTACAAACCGGCCGTCATCGACTGGCCGCCGCTCAAGCCCGACGAACTCAAGCGGCTCACGTCGCTGCCGATCTGGGACATCGCCGTGCAGACCGAAGGCCGCGCGTCGATCCGCGTCGCCACCTTCGCCGCAACCGTCGGCGATCCGCTGCTGCGCCGGGCGCTCGAGATGGACGGCGCCGAGGAAGCTCGGCACAAGGTCGTGCTGTCGAAGCTGGTCCAGGCATACGGCATCAAGCTCGCCCCCGAACCGGCCTATCCGGCACCGAAGGACCCCGAGTGGTCGTGGATGGTGACCGGCTTCAGCGAATGCATCGACAGCTTCTTCGCGTTCGGCCTGTTCCGCTCCGCGCAACGCTCCGGCTATTTCCCGCCCGAACTCGTCGACACCTTCGAGCCCGTGATCCAGGAGGAAGGCCGGCACATCCTGTTCTTCGTGAACTGGTATGCATGGTACTGGCGGAGTTTGCCGTGGTGGCGCCGGCCGTGGTTCTTCGCGCGGGTGGCGGCCGTGTGGGCATTCCTGATCCGGGAACGCATCGGCATCGCGCGCGGGATCGATGCGGACGGCGTCGCGCACGACGCGAACTTTCCGGCGACGAGCACTGCCGACATCGGCGATGCGCTAAATCCGCGCGAACTGATCGAACTGTGCGTCAGCGAGAACGACCGGCGCATGGCCGGGTACGACAAACGGCTGCTGCGCCCGATGTTCGTGCCGCGCATGGCGCGCCTCGCGCTGCGATTCATGCGGAAATAAGGCTGCTGCGGCGGATTGCCGGCGACGCACGCAGGCCGGCCGTCGGCGCCTTGTCCGGGACGATGTACTGCGCCGCCCCGACCGGGTGGCAGAACCGGGTCGCGTTGCCGCGGCCGCCATCCTCATCGCGGTTCACCCTTCCGGACGAGAACGAACCACACCCCGGCTCGCATCCGGCGATTTGGGTGCGGCATCACGCCAGCCAACGAACGCTCGTCAGCCTGACGATGCTCATCCGACGCGCTTGCGTATCGTCTTTCTCTCCAGCGGAATGCCCCCCTTGCCAGCACGGTAGAGTCACCGCGAAGCAGATGCGGGTTTCTGCTCGCGGCTCCCCGTTGCCCCCATCGTTCGCGTCTTCGGCCGTCATCGTGGGCGCCCCGCCACATCATCGCAACGACTCCGGTTGCAAGACTGCCCGGCGCGGGCGATCTGGCACCTCGTCTCCCCCTGCCCCAACCCGTCATATGAAGTACGTCAATTGAACAGATTCCGAACTGGAATCCCAATCGCCGTACCAATGCACCTGTAGCACTTTTTTACAACTTTGAGAAACCGGCGCCGGGGAAGGCCCGCCCCACGGGCGCGCGCGGCCGATGAGATGCGCAAACCAGCATAATCAGACAATCCGTGGCTCATGTTTTTTTTGATTTACCGGCAAACCAATAAATACAATTAAAAATCCACATCAAATCTCGTATTAATAAATTAACAAGAGCCTCGAATGCATACGAGCCAGCGTCCCGCCTGACATTACAACTCAGAAAGGCAAACGTTTGCCGCAAACGTTTGTCGTTTCATTTGTCTTACTTTTTTGGTTACCCAATGTGCGGCAACACACACAAAACTACGTCACAACGTTGATTTTTATGGTTTTTTTTCATCCATCACCGCATCCGCACGAGACCTTCACTCCACCTTCCAGTCATTTTCAACTTTCTTACACACCAACAGATCAAAACACGATCTATTAACCATCTTTTAACTTCCAAAACCTTCGATTTATCACTGTTTGTCAATCTCAAAATATCGCCTCAAATAAACTCCGCCCATCAATTTTAAGATTCGCGCGAGCGCACGGCAGATTCCTCTAACGAAAGAGACCGGTGTGTGGCGTGCATATTTGGAGGTAGTAGGACATGAACCGCACATACCGCTCGATCTGGAACGAAGCCCTTGGCGCCTGGGTCGCGGCATCCGAACACGATTCGGCACGGGGCAAGCCGAACAAGTCCGCCGTTGTGGTCGCGGCCCTCGCGGCGCTGACGATCGGTCTGCCATCGTTCGCCAGCGCGGCGACTTACATCCCCGGGACAGTCAACGGATTCGGACAGTTTTCGCCATCGAGCTGTACGTCCTCCAGCGGCAGCACGGCAGCCGGGCGCATAACCATGGGCGACACCAACTCGTATCCGACCGACGGCTCGGGTACGTGGTCGACCGTGACCGGCTGTAACGCATCCGGCAACAACAATCTCGCCGCGACGGTCTACGGCACCTACTCTCAGGTCACCGGCAAGGGCGGCACCGCCATGGGCTTCCTCAGCTCGGCTGCGTTGTGGGGCACGGCCGCCGGCCTCGAAACCACCGCCAGCGGCGCCGGGTCCACCGCGCTCGGCTTCGGCTCGACCGCGAACGCGCTGAACTCGGTCGCGATCGGCGGCGCGGGCGGTAACGGCACGACGCCGCTGTCCCAGGCAAACTCGACCATCGCATCGGGTGCGGGTGCAATCGCGATCGGCAGTAACGCAACCAAGGGCGCGCAAGCAGCCGCTTCGGACTCGATCGCGATCGGCGGTCAGTCTTCCGTTGCATCGGGCGCCACGTCCGGCGTCGCGGTCGGCCGCAACGCGACTGTCAATGGCGCGTACGGTATTGCACAAGGCGATAGCGTCGTCTCGGGCGCGACAGGCCAGAACGTCGCGATCGGTTCGAGCGGCACGACGGCCAACAGCGCCACGTCAGCGGGCGGTGCCGTCGCAATCGGCCGAGGCCAGGTGGCGACGGGCGACGGCGCGGTCGCGATCGGCGATCCGAACAGCGCAACCGGCACGGGTGCACTGGCGATCGGTGCAAACAACACGTCGAGCGGTTCCGGCGCCGTCGCGCTCGGCAACAGCACCTCCGCAAGCGGTACGGGCGCCGTCGCACTGGGTAACAGCACCACTGCGACCAACAGCTCCGTCGCGCTTGGCAGCTCGGCGACGGCCACGGGCACCAATGGAGCGGTGGCCATCGGCAATGCCGCGACCGCAACCGGCACCGGCGCGATCTCGCTCGGCACCATCGGCAGCTTCGGGGCCAAGTCGCTGGCCACTGGCTCGGACGCATTGGCGCTCGGGAACGGCTCGACAGCCAGCGGCACCGCCGGCTCGGTCGCCGTCGGCGCGGCAGCCGTCGCATCGGGCACCTATGCGACGGCCTTGGGAGCGAACGCGACCGCATCGGGTTCAAACTCGATCGCACTCTCCCAAAACGCTAATGCATCGGCCACAAATGCCATCGCAATCGGCACCGCGTCGAGCGTGACCATCGCGAACTCGGTCGCGCTCGGTAGCAACTCGACGACGATCGCGACGGCAGGCACCACGACCGGCGGCACCGGCCTGGTCAGCAGCTCGACGATCGGCGGCCAGAGCTTCGGTCCGTACGCAGGCGCCGGATCGGCGGGCGGCGTGGTCAGCGTCGGCGCCATCAACGCCGAACGCCGCATTCAGAACGTCGGCGCCGGCCTGGTCAGCGCAGGGAGCACGGACGCGATCAACGGCAGCCAACTGTACGCGGTCGCAACCACGACTATGTCGAACATCACCAGTCTGTCGACGTCGACTTCGACTGGCATCAGTTCGCTGTCCACGGGCCTGAGCTCGACCAATAGCTCGGTTGCATCGCTGTCGTCGTCCACGTCGACCGGCCTCTCGTCGGCGAACAGCTCGATCGGCTCGCTGTCCACCTCGACCTCGACCGGTATCAGCTCGCTGTCCACGGGCCTGAGTTCGACCAATAGCTCGGTGGCTTCGCTGTCGTCGTCCACGTCGACCGGCCTGTCGTCGGCGAACAGCTCGATCGGCTCGCTGTCCACCTCGACCTCGACCGGTATCAGCTCGCTGTCCACGGGCCTCAGCTCGACCAACAGCTCGGTCGCTTCGCTGTCGACTTCCACGTCGACCGGCCTCTCGTCGGCGAATAGCTCGATCAGTTCGCTCTCCACGTCGACCTCGACCGGCATCAACTCACTGTCCACCGGCCTCAGCACGGTCACGACCAAGACCGACAATCTCGGCACCAGCACGGCCTCCGCCCTCGGCGGCGGTGCGAAGTATGATCCGACGACCGGAACGGTTTCCGCTCCGGCGTACACGACGTACAACGCGAATGGCACGACGTCGACCGCCAGCAGCGTCGGCTCGGCGATCGACAGCATCAACAGCCAGGGCATCAAGTACTTCCACGCGAAGTCGACGGCAGCCGACAGCCAGGCGCTCGGCACCGACTCGGTCGCGATCGGCCCGAATGCCATCGCCAACAACACCGGCGACGTCGCACTCGGCAGCGGCTCCGTCACCGACACGCCCCACGCAACGCCAACGGGTACCGTCGGCGGCGTAACCACCACGTTCGCGGGCGGCAACCCGAGCAGCGTGGTGAGCGTCGGCAACGCGAGTACGGGCACCACGCGTCAGATCACCAACGTCGCAGCAGGTCAAATCACGCCGACCAGCACGGACGCGATCAACGGCTCCCAACTCTTCGCGACCAATTCCATCGTGGATTCGCTGTCGACGACGGTGTCGTCGTCCAGCAGCGCAATCTCGTCGCTGTCGACCGGCATCACTTCGTTGTCGACGGGGCTGAGCTCGACCGATAGTTCGGTCGCTTCGCTGTCGACTTCCACGTCGACGGGCCTCTCGTCGGCTAACAGCTCGATTTCGTCGCTGTCCACCTCGACTTCGACGGGGATCAGCTCGTTGTCGACGGGCCTCAGCTCGACCGATAGCTCGGTGGCCTCGCTGTCGACGTCGACGTCGACTGGCCTCTCGTCGGCTAACAGCTCGATTTCGTCGCTGTCCACCTCGACCTCGACCGGCCTGTCGTCGGCTAACAGTTCGATCAGCTCGTTGTCCACGTCGACCTCGACGGGTATCAGCTCGCTGTCGACGGGCCTGAGCTCGACCGATAGCTCGGTCGCTTCGCTGTCGACTTCCACGTCGACTGGCCTCTCGTCGGCAAACAGCTCGATCGGCTCGCTGTCCACTTCGACTTCGACGGGCATCAGCTCGCTGTCGACCGGCCTCAGCTCGACCGATAGCTCGGTCGCTTCGCTGTCGACGTCCACGTCGACGGGCCTCTCGTCGGCGACCAGCTCGATCAGCTCGCTGTCCACCTCGACCTCGACCGGCATCAGCTCGCTGTCGACCGGCCTCAGCTCGACCGATAGCTCGGTCGCTTCGCTGTCGACCTCCACGTCGACCGGCCTCTCGTCGGCGACCAGCTCGATCAGCTCGTTGTCCACGTCGACCTCGACGGGCATCAGCTCGTTGTCGACGGGCCTGAGCTCGACCGATAGCACCGTCGCATCGCTCTCGACCTCCACGTCGACCGGCCTGTCCTCGGCAACCAGCTCGATCAGCTCGCTGTCGACCTCGACCTCGACGGGCCTGTCGTCCGCGACCAGCTCGATCGGCTCGCTGTCCACCAGCCTCAGCTCGACCAACAGCTCGCTGACGTCGTTGTCCACGTCGACCGCAAGCAGCGTCACGTCGCTGTCCACGGGCCTGAGCTCGACCGACAGCTCGGTGGCGTCGCTGTCCACCTCGACGTCGACCGGCCTCTCGTCGGCGACCAGCTCGATCAGCTCGCTGTCCACGTCGACCTCGACCGGCCTGTCGTCGGCAACCAGCTCGATCAACTCGTTGTCCACGTCGACCTCGACCGGTCTCTCGACGGCCACCAGCACGATCCTGTCGCTGTCCACGTCGACCTCGACGGGTCTCTCGACGGCCACCAGCTCGATCACGTCGCTGTCCACCTCGACCTCGACCGCGATCGAAGCCGCGAAGACGCACTACTACAGCGTCAACGACAACGGCACGCAGCAAGGCAACTACGCCAACGACGGCGCGACGGGCGTCAACTCGCTGGCAGCCGGCGTGAACGCCAGCGCGGCAGGCGCCAGCAGCGTGGCAGTCGGCGACGGCTCGAACGCGCAGACGGCGGGCGCAGTCGCCATCGGCCAGAACGCATCGGCCACCGGCGGCAAGGCGGTGTCGATCGGCTCCGGCAACACCGCGAGCGGCGACGGCGCGGTCGCGATCGGCGACCCGAGCATCGCGACGGGCACCGGCGCAGTGGCGCTGGGCGCGAACGACACGGCGACCGGCACCGGCGCAGTGGCACTCGGCAACGCGAACACGGCAACCGGCAACAGCGCGCTCGCCCTCGGCAGCGCAAACCAGGCCACCGCGGACAACACGATCGCGCTCGGCAATCAGGCGACGGCCAGCGCGATCGGCGCCCAGGCCTACGGCTCGAATGCGAAGGCCACGGCAACCGACGCCCTCGCCTTCGGCACGAACGCGCAGGCCAATGTCGCCAACTCGATCGCGATGGGCGCGAACTCGACCACGGGCAACGCCGTCGGCGTATCGAGCGTCACGGTGGGCGGCATCACGTACCCGGTCTACGGCACCTCGCCAGTGGGCGTCTTCAGCGTCGGCGCACCGGGTGCGGAACGCCAGATCACGAACGTCGCGGCAGGCCGGGTATCGGCCACCAGCACGGACGCGATCAACGGCAGCCAGCTCAACGCGACGAACCAGGCGGTCAACAGCCTGTCCACGTCGACCGCGTCGAATATCGCGTCGCTGTCGACCGGTATCGGTTCGCTGTCCACGGGCCTCAGCTCGACCAACAGCAACCTCACGTCGTTGTCCACGTCGACCTCGACGGCGATCAACTCGCTGTCGACGGGCCTCAGCTCGACGAACAGCAACCTCACGTCGTTGTCGACGTCGACCTCGACCGGCATCGGCTCGCTGTCGACCGGCCTGAGCACGACGAACAGCACGGTGGCTTCGCTGTCGACCGGCGTGACGAATCTTGGCGATCAGGTGAACCAGTTGTCGACCACGATCAACAACAACACGACACGTGCGGCGAACAACACCGGCATCGCGGCCGACATGAACGGCACCGGCAACGACCGGCCGACCGTCACCGCCGGCTCGAACTCGGTGGCGATCGGCGCGAATTCGAACGACGGCGGTCGCTCGAACGTGGTGTCGGTCGGCAGCGACACGCAGCAGCGCCAGATCACGAACGTCGCGCCGGGTACGCAAGGCACCGACGCGGTGAACGTGAACCAGCTGACGCAGGTGCAGACGACGCTGTCGACCGCCTTGTCCGGCCAGCAAGGGCAGATCAACGCGCTGGGTTCGCAACTGCAGCAGACCGACCAGATGGCGAAGCAGGGTATCGCGGCCGTCGGCGCGATGGCGTCGATCCCGCAGCTCGATCGCGACGCCAACTTCGGGATGGGTATCGGCACGTCGACCTTCCTCGGCCAGAAGGCGATGGCGGTCAACATGCAGGCGCGCATCACGGAGAACCTGAAGGCGTCGATCAACGGCGGCTTCAGCGGCGGTCAGAAGGTGATCGGCGCCGGCATGCTGTACCAGTGGAAGTAACCCGTCGCGCCGCCACGCCGCCGGCTCGCGAGCCGGCGGCGCCAGGGGGCCCCGACGGCAGGACGAGCCCGCCGCGCAACGCGCGGCGGGCTTCAGTCAACCCAAGTATTGAGGACGTAACCGTGAACAAACTCGCTCTTGCGCTCGCGCTTTCCGCGCTGGCCCTCGCCGCGTGCTCGACCGCATCCGGCCCGACCTTCAGTGCCTCCGAACTGCAGCCGCGCGACGGCGTGCGCACCTTCCAGGTGGACTGCCACGGCCTGCTGTCGGGCCCGCAGACCTGCATGAAGGCCGCCCGCAAGATCTGCGGCGACCAGCCGGTGCGCACCGTCGATTCCGCCCGCGCGCTGCGCGACAATTCCGATCCCGCGACGCTGGTGTTCCAGTGCGGCGCCGCACCGGCCCAAGCTGCGTCGACGGCCGAGCCGGCCCCCGCGCCGGCCGCGGTCGAACACGTCAACCTCGCGGGCGACGCGCTGTTCGCGACGGGCATGGCCACGCTCACGCCGGCCGCGCGTGCGTCGCTCGACAAGTTGCTGAACGAACGCGAAGACCGCACGTACACGCATGTGACGGTCACCGGCCATACGGATTCGGTCGGCAACGACGCCGCCAATCTCGCGCTGTCGAAGCGCCGCGCGGAAACCGTCGCAAGCTACCTGAAGGCACACGGACTGAAAGCGCAGGCCGTGTCGGTCACGGGCCGCGGCAGTGCCGATCCGGTCGCGTCCAACGCGACGGCCGAAGGCCGCGCGAGCAACCGCCGCGTCGAGATCTCGCTGCAGCGCTGAGCAGCCGGCCGTCGCGGCCCCGGCGCACCCCGCGCCCGCACGCGACGGCCTCGACCGGCAACGCGCAGCCGCCCCGCCGCCACCCCGCCCGACCGCACCGACCCCGCTTCGCCGGGGCCCCGGCTCCCGCGCGGGCGGCTATGTCAAAGTTCGTCAGGCCCCCTCCACAAGACGGCGCCTTCCGTGCCACAATCGCCGCAGACAGCTGCCGAGGCGTTCCGCCCGCGTCGCGCGCCGTGACCCGCCCGACGACACACCGGAATCCGGCGGCCGCCCCGCGATCCGCGCCGCTCGACGCATATTCCGGCGCGTGCCGGCGCGAACACAACCACGACAATCCACGGCGCGCCGTTTCGCGGCCACGGCCGAACGCACGACGCCGCAGAGGAAACCAACCGGTGACGGACATCAATCAAGCCGCCTCGGGCGGCACCCGCAAGCAACGGCCGGCCGTCGGCATCTCGCTGTTTGCGCGGGACGGCCAGGCGATCTGGGAAAACGGCATTCACCAGAACATCGCGTTCCTCGCGATGATGCTCAAGCGCTCCGATCGCGTCGGCCCCGTCTATTTCCTGAACGGCGGCGACGCCAACGCGTTTCCGGCCGGGCTCGATCTCGACGGCCTCGACGTGCCGCTCGTGAAGCCTTCCGACGTCACGCACGACCTCGACGTCGTGATCGAGATGGGCGCGCAATTGCCGCTCGAATGGCGCAGGCACATGAAGGCGCTCGGCAAGAAACTGGTCGCCTTCTTCTGCGGACACGTCTACGCCGGCCTGGGTGAAACACCGATCTTCGGCAAGCCGTCGGGACACATCTTCAACGACACGCCGTTCGACGAAGTATGGCTGCTGCCGCAGTACGAGAAGACCGGCGCACCGATGCTGCAAACCCTGTTGCGCGCGCCGGTGCACCTGATGCCGCATATCTGGTCGCCGTATTTCCTCGATCGCCGCATCGCCGCGCTGGCGAGCGAAGGCCTGACGTTCGGCTATCGGCCCGGCCGTCGCCCGTGGAATCTCGCCACGCTCGAGCCGAACATCTCGGTCGTGAAGTCCTGCCACTACCCGATGCTCGCGTGCGACGAACTCTACCGCGCGCATCCGGACGCCGTGCAGCATCTGTTCGTCGTCAACTCGATGCACATGAAGGCCCATCCGACCTTCGTGCACTTCGCGAACAGCCTCGACCTCGTGCGCCATCACAAGGCGACGTTCGAGCCGCGCATCGACCTGCCGGGCTTCATGGCGCGCCACGCGGACGCCGTCGTGTCCCATCACTGGGAAAACGCGCAGAACTATCTGTACTACGACGTGCTGTATGGCGGTTATCCGCTGATCCACAACTCGACGCTGATCGGCGACGCCGGCTACTACTACCCGGACTTCGATTCCGCCGCGGGCGGCCGCGTGCTGCTCGATGCCTGGCTGCATCACGACGACCAGCTCGACGACTACCGCGCGAAAGCCGACCGGCTGCTGCGGTCGGTCTCGATCGACAACCCCGCGAACCTCGACGCGTTCGTCTCGCGTCTGGTCGCCTGAACCGGAGAATACGCATGTCGGACTCCAATGCCCGTCAAGCGCCCGGCGAGGGCAAGCGTCTCGTCGTCGGCGTGTCGCTGTTCGTGCGCGGCGCCGGCCAGTCGCTGTGGGAAAACGGCATCTTCCAGAACTGCCTGCTGCTGATCCTGTTGCTGCGCCAGTCGCCGCTCGTCGCTGAAGCCGTGATGGTGAACGGCGGCGAACAGCTCGCCGATCCGCAGATGATGCTCGGCGAATGGGACGTGCCGCTGCTGTCGATGGACGAAGCGCTCGAGCGCTGCGACGTGCTGATCGAAATGAGCGCGCAGTTCGGCGCCGATTACCTGCGCGCGTTCCGCGACCGCGGCGGCAAGGTCGTCACGATGCGGGTCGGCAACGACTACGTGATCGACATCGAGCGGGCGATGTTCGACAAGCCGTCGGGCTTCCTGTTCTCGGGCGCGCCGTACGACGCGGTATGGACGATTCCGGAATTCGAGCGCTCGTGCCTGCACTATTACCAGACGGGCCTGCGCGCGCCGGTGACGATCGTCCCGCACATCTGGCATCCGATGCTGTTCGACAAGGCACGCGCAACGCTCGGCGCCGGTTTGTCGTTCGGCTATCAGCCCGGCAAGCCGCGCTGGCGCGTGACGATGTTCGAGCCGAACATCTGCATGGTGAAGACGAGCATCATCCCGATGCTGGTGACCGAGGAAGCATATCGCGCGAAGCCCGATTTCGTCGAATTCGTGCGCGTGTGCAATACGCTGCACCTGAAGGAACATACGACGTTCGTCCATTTCGCGAAGAGTCTCGACATCGTGAACCACGGGATCACGACGTTCGAAAGCCGCTACGCGGTGTACGAGTTCATGGCCGCCTACGGCGACGCGGTGGTGTCGCACACGTGGGAAAACGCGCAGAACTACCTGTACTACGAACTGCTGTACGGCGACTATCCGCTGATCCACAACTCGCCGTTCCTCGGCAATGCCGGGTATTTCTATCCGGACTTCGACTGCCAGGCCGGCGGCCGCGCGCTGCTGCGGGCATTTGCCGAACACGACGCGAATCTGGATGCATACCGCGAGCAATCGAAGCACGTGCTCGACTCGGTCAGCATCTACAACCCCGACAACGTCGCCGCGTATTCCGACGCGATCGCGTCGCTCTATCGCGACGCTTGACGCGCACCGTCCGCCCGGAGCCGCCGATGAAAATCAATGTCGCGATTACGATGAACGTGCAGCGCGACGCGACGCAGTCGATCTGGTACAACGGCGCGAACCAGCATTGCGTGTACCTGTACATGCTGCTGAAGCGTTCGCCGCTGATCGGCGAAGTGTGGCTCGCGCACGACGACGGCATCACCGACTACCCGCAGGCGCTGATGATGGACGCGTTCGGCGACGCGCTGCGGCCGTTGTCGGCGATCGTCCACCAGACCGACCTGCTGATCGAGATGAACGCGTTCGTCGACCCGTCGCACACGGACGCGGTGCGCCGGCGCGGCGGCAAGTGCGTGTCGTACCGCTTCGGCAACGACTACGTGATCGCGGTCGAGACGATCAATTTCGAGAAGAACAACTGGCGGCCGAACCCGAACCGCGTGCAGTTCGACGAGATCTGGACCAACCCGCAGCACATGCACACGTGCGCGGCCTACTTCCAGGCCGTATATCGCGCGCCGGTGATCGAGCTGCCGCACATCTGGTCGCCGTACTTCATCGAACGCAGCCTCGACGCCGACCCCGAGCTGAAGGCGCGCTTCGGCTACCGCAACCACGGTCCGGCCAAGCGCATCGCGTTCTTCGAGCCGAACCTGAACGTCGTGAAGAGTTCGATCGTGCCGATGCTGGCCGCGAACGCGTGCTACGTCGAGCATCCGGAGCTCGTCGAACACGTGTACATGACCAACACGTTCGACAAGAAGGAAAACGTCGCCTTCAAGCATCTCGCGCTCGGGCTCGAGATGGTGCGCGACGGCAAAGCGACGGCCGACGTGCGCGCGCCGTTCGTCGCGTGGGCCGCGCATCACACCGACATCGTCGTGTCGCACCATTGGGAAAACGGCCTGAACTACCTGCTGTACGACGCGCTGTACGGCAACTATCCGCTCGTGCACAACTCGCCGTTCCTGCGCGACGTCGGCTATTACTACCCGGACTTCGAGATCTTCGACGCGGCACGCGCGATCGCGACCGCCGCGCAGACGCACGACGCGCGGCTCGACGACTACGCGGCAGCGGCCCGCCGCTGCCTGCAGCAGGTCGACACGCTCGCCGACCACAACGTCCGCGCGTATTCCGGGCAGATCCAGCGCCTGTTCGCCGGGCGCGCGCTCGGCTGACCGCGCCCGTTCGCCATCCGTTCATGAAGCACACCGTCCGCCACTTCGTCGTGATCGATTCGATCCACGGCCCGTTCGTCATCGACCGGCACAGCACGCGGCAGGCCGACGCGCTGCTGGAGACCGGCCGGCCGCACAACCAGGGCGAGCTCGACACGATCATGCAGGTGATCGACCAGTTGCCCGACGGCGCGCTCGCGGTGGACGGCGGGGCCAATGCGGGACTCGTCTGCGTGCCGATCGCGCAGCGCTTGCGCGATCGCGGCGGCCACGTCCACGCGTTCGAGCCGCGGCGCACGCTGTTCCATGCGCTCGGCGGCACCGTTGCGCTCAACCAGCTCGACAACCTTCATCTGCTGAACATGGGGCTCGCGAGCCGCAACGGCACGATGACGGTGCCCGACGTAGACGGCGGGCACCCCGCCGGCGCCGAACCGGCCGCACGCGTCGACGCGCACGCGGCCGACGGCACGCCCGCCCCGACCGTCAGGCTCGATTCGCTCGGCCTGCCGCGCCTCGATTTCCTGAAGCTCGACATCGACGGGATGGAGGTCGACGCGCTGCACGGCGCGCGCCTGCTGATCGAAACGCATCTGCCGTGGTGCCGGATCGCCTGCCGGAACGCGGATGACGCACGCGTCATCGATACGTTCGCCGGCCTCGATTACACGTTCTACCGGTTCGACGGGCCGAATCTGTTGTGCGTGCCGAACCCGCGCTGGGACCGGCAACGCCTGTTCATCTCGGGCGAGCCCGTCGGCCGCGTATCCGCCCGGGCAGACGATGACGCGAATGCCGCCGTGTCAGCCGAGGCCGACGACGCGCCCGAAACGCACTGGAACCGCGCGCTCGACCACGAATCCCGCTGCGAATGGGGCCACGCGATCGCCCGCTGGCTGTGCGCGCGCGGCCGGGGCCTCGACGACGATGCGATCGCGTTCCAGCTCGCGTCGTGCTACGGCTTCGCCGGCGCGCCCGACGCCGGGCTCGCGGCACTCGAACGCATCGGCGAACCGGCCGCGCTGCCCGACGCGCTGCGCGGGCGCGTCGAACTCGCGCGCTCGGCGCTGCTGCTGCGTGCCGGCCGACGCGACGAAGCCGCGCGCGCGACCATCGCCAGCGAGAACGTGCTGACGGCCGCACGGTTCGGGCTGCCGACGGAACGGCTCTACGACGGCCAGCCGCTGCACGGCAAGCGGCTGCTCGTGATCAGCTACGGCGGGGTCGGCGACCAGCTCCAGTACGCGCGCTACCTGCATGCGCTCGACGCGCTCGACGGCGTGGCGGTGACGGTCATCGTCCCCGCCGCGCTGGCCGACCTGATGCGCCATACGTTCCCGCGCATCGAAGTCGTCGCCGCACACGGCGCGTGGGTCGACACGTCGCAGATCGCTCACGACTACTGGTGTTCGTTCCTGGTGCTGGCCGCGCAGTTCGGCTACGCGCCGGCACCGGCCGGCGCGCCGGCCGCCTACCTGTCGTGCCCGCCCGAACGGGCGGCGGCATGGCGCGAACGCGTCGCGCGCGACGGCAACGCGCCGGGCACGCGCCGCATCGGCCTCAACTGGCGCGGCCGCGACGAAAGCGATGCGCGCTTCCTGCGCGCGGCCAGCCTGCGCGACCTCGCGCCGCTCGCGCGGCTGCGCGGCCATGCCGCATACTGCATCAACCGCGATATTGCCGCGCAGTCCGAGCCGTCGGATCTGCCGGTCACGTTCCCGCATCACGCGATCGGCGATTTCAGCGATCTGGCCGCACTGATGCTCGCGATGGACGCCGTGGTCACCACCTGCACCGCGCACATCCACCTGGCCGGCGCGCTGGGCGTGCCGGCCGTCCTGCTGCTGAGCCCGAAAGCCGATGCGCGCTGGGAAACCGGCTCGCGTACCGCGCTGTACCCGGGCATCCGGATCGTGCGCGCCGCGCATCCGGGCCGCTGGGACGATACGGCCGACCGTGCGCTGGCGCTCGTGCTGGGTGGCTTCGGGAAGGATTGACGAGTGACCTTGCCGCGCGACGCCGGGCGGTAGTGCTCCTGATTAGCGTGATAAGAGCCCGACGAGGACTTGATGCGCGAACCGGCGTCAAGCCGGAACACGCTGGCCCCGTCGCTCGGCGAACGCACGGCCATGTCGCCGGCCGATGCGCGCAAGCCTCGCGAAACAACGTGCCGCCGCGGGACCGACAGCGCCGGCCTGTTGCGCCAGGCTGCCCGATACACCGCACGCGATCGCCGAATCGTCGCCGCAAGCGCCCGCGAACACACCGGCGAAATAGTGTCGCGCCGCGCGCTCGCGACCGTCGGCATCGAGCGGCTTCATCCGGTGAATGTGTTGCGAGACGTCCTTCAGGCCGTGGAGAAACGGCATGACGTCGACCGGTGCAACGGTCGCGTCAATCGCGTCGGCGCCGAGTTGCTCCAGCATCTCGGCCAGTTCGGCGATCGCGACGAGCTCGCGCGCATCGGCCGCCTGCGTGCCCGTTCCGTGCCCGGCCTTCTTCGTCGCCGCCATGCCCACGCCCCTATTCAATTCTTCGTTGTCCGATGCCGGCGCGCCGCGCCCGCGCCGCAGCGTCATGCGGCGGCCGGTGACCGCCATGTAAAGCGGATGCCCTGCGCCCATGAGACGCCGGAATCCAGGATGATCTGCCGGTCGATCTCGTTCTCCACGCCTTCGACGACGACGTGCCGCGCGCTTTCGTGCGCGAACGCGATCAGCCGGCGAAACTGGTAGCGCCCGATCGCGTTGCGCTTGATCAGCGACAGGACCGACCTGTCGAGCTTCACGATGTCGGGATTGCCGACCACCAGGTTGTTCAGCGCGCTGAAGCCGACGCCGAAATCGTCGATCGCGACGCGGCACCCGGCCTGGCGGAACCGGTTCACGAACGACCGGCCCGCGACGGGGTTCAGCGGCCCCGTCTCGGTGATTTCGACGACCAGCCGCGCCGCGACCGACGGCTCGCGCTCGAGCCGCCTGAACAGCGCGAGCCACGCGTCGTCCACGACCGCGCTCGTCGCCGTGACGTTGCAGCCGTACACGGCCTTCGGATCGGCGCGCAGCGCGTCGATCGTCCGGCCCACCACGAGCCGGTCGAACCAGCGCATCAGCCCGAGCGATTCGAGGCGCGGCAGGAACGCGAGCGGCGGCAAGACATCGCGCGCGCCCCAGCGCAGCCGCGCGAGGCATTCGTGATACAGCACGCCGCCCGACAAATCGGCGCGGCAAACCGGCTCTCGCGCGAATCCGAGCCGGCTTTCGACGAAACTGCGTACCGACGCAAGGTCGGGGTGATCGTCAGGCGCGCCGAATACGAGATCGATCTCGTCCCGATTCGCTACGCTGTTCGCCTCCAGGCGAGGTTCGACCGCATTCATCCGGCGCTCCGGCAATTGTCGGACCGCCGATGACGGCCCGCGCTCTCGATACATGTGGCGCGAGCCGACCACGACGCGCACCACCGCCTACCCGGCCCAACCTCTTTTTCGATCTTTTTCGGGAGCGTACTTTTTATTCCGGCGTGCCGTCAAATCAGATATTGTCAATGATATTCAAACACCGAAAATACACCACACGCGCACGTCGACAACAGTGCGACAGGTTACACAAAAACGTCGACGATACTCCGATCGATACTGGTTATTTGCCCCATCCGAACATCTTCGGGTGAATCGATTTATCGCAAGACCCGTTTCAAAAATCGGATGTTTGAAATATCATATGACAAATGCGCGCCAGCGAAACGCGACCCGGACCCGACGGCCGGATTCCTCGCAACTGCTGGCAAACCGTGCAGCCATTGCATTGCGACGACGCATTCGGTCTCCACAGAATTCAATTTTGCCGTTTCAAACGATATTGAAAATATTTGAATGATAATCCGGCTGATTTGAACGACAATAATTAAGTCGAATTATACGACAACCATCCATCGAAAGATATTTAACAATCTTTCCGACTAGTTAACCTATAAAATTATTTTTGACGGACTTCCCTCGGAGCCGTCAAATTCGTGCCTTCAAAAACCGTCGAATCTCCCCGGTTCGGCGGTTTCTTTTTTAACGGCTCATTTCTTCAGACATTAACCCGGGTCAATCCGGTTGACGGCAGGCGGCGAAATCGAGCCGACCGCCTCGATCGCGCAAATCGCGATCGAATGCACCCGCTGGCCGCTGGCCGCAGGCGGCGGCGCGTGCCGCGTCGTGCAGCCTTATGCCGCCGTCGCGCCGATCAGGTTCGCGAGCAGCGCGTCGTAGTCGGCGACGAGCGCGGGGTTCGCCGACGTATAGCGGCGCAGGATCTCGCGCTGCCGCCGCGCATACCCTTGCCAGTCGTCGTCGTGCGTATGCAGCACGTGCAGCAGCGCCTCGGTGCCCTTCTGCACATCGTTGCCAGGATAGTAGTAGCCGAGGTCCGGCACGAGGCTCGCGTTGTGCACGAGCGGATAACCCTGCCAGCACACGTCGAAATAGAAATAGTTGAGCGGGTTCGCCCATTGATGCGACACGACGATGTCGGTCATGTCGGCCAGGAACAACGGCGTGTCGAAACGCCCGACGAAGCTCGCCTTACCCGCGCGCACGATGTCCAGGTAGTTCATCAGCGTCACGAACTCGGGGCTGTTGTGCGCGAGGCGATCGGCGTTCGTCACGTGCGTGAAGCAGATCGCGTCGGGGTCGCGGCGATACGCCTCGTCGATGATCAGCATCGGATACATGCAGAACTTCACGACGTTGTGGTTCGGCTCCATCACCGTCAGCCGCTTGCCCGGTTCGCTGCGCGGCCGGTATTCGCCACGCTCCGGCAGCGATTGCGCACGCGCCTCCAGACACATCGGGTCCCACACGAACGGCACGACGCGCCCCGGGCAACGGCGCAGCGACTGCAGGAACGGCAGCGACGACTCCGCGATCTGCGGAATGGCCCACAATTCGTCGTAGCCGCGGTTGATGAACAGCGAATCCCACATGCGGCGGCCGAACAGTATCGATTCCATCGAGGTGATGTACTCGAAGCCGCAGCAGTAGCTGACGATCTTCGCGCCGCGCGCCTTCAGGTAGGCCGTCTGCTCGCCGTCGATCTGACCGCCCAGCTCGATCACCACGTCGAGCGCATCCTTCATGTCGGCGAACGCGCGCGTGTCGTATACGCGGCGATCCCAAGGCAGCGCGTCGGTAAGCGCCACGTCGGTCGTGTTGACCAGCGTCACGCGATACCCATGCGGCGACGCCATCAACAACTTCGCGAGAAACAACGCGTTCTGCTTGATGCCGTTGATCCACAGGCTTTCGTCGGGGGCGCGCAGGCCGATCGTGATACCGATGCGCAGGCCGTTCAGGGCAGGAGACTTCATCTCGTCGGCGGGGTGGTGATTGAATGGATGCAGTGTAGCTCACGGCAATGGCCACGTGAGCAATCCGCCAGTCTAGCGGAGCGCCGGCCGCCAGACTGTCAGGCATGGTCATACGCGATGCGGCAGCGTTTACAATGGAACAGGAGCCGGTTGTTGGCCCGACACGCGCGAATTGACCGACACTGGAGCACCAGGGCGGATGATCATCAATTTGAACGAATCGCAAATCCGCGCCCTGGACCAAGTGCGCGCCGTCCTCGACGGCACACGGACGCTCGACTTTGCACCCGCCGCGTGCCCTCACGAACGTCGCGAATGGGTCGCGTCCGTGCTGCGGCGCTTTCGCTACGATCAGCTCAAGCGGCCTCACCGCGGGCTCGTGCTGCGCTATCTGCGACGCTTTAGCGGTTTCAGCCGAGCTCACATGACACTGCTGGTACAGCGCTGGGTTCAAGGGCCAAGGCTCGCGTGGCTGAAGGGCACGCCGGCGAATGCCTTCGCCCGTCGCTAAACCGATGAGGACATCATCGCCGTGCACCGGGCTCCCGCGCCAGAGCTCCCTTTAACGATCGTCCCCCAGGAACTTCTCTTCTTCCAGGCTCCTTTTCGCTTTTGGAAAGTACCGACGCAACACGCGATGCTTTCGCACCGGTTATATCCTCCATCGTCCGGTCTCGATTGCAGACTCCATCATTTTAATGGTCAGCGGACGCTCCAGTATTTTATCCCTGGCGCCGGCACTGAACGGAGATCTCAGCACCTCCATCAAAAACTGACCGAATCGCATTTTTCTCGACGGATAGTAATAATCTATATCGAAGTCCGACATATCAACACCGAATTCATCCGAAAGCCTTCTCATTAGCCGCAACATAGCCCGATCGGAAATTTCGAGATCGACACAGAGATCTGTTTCCGGAGAAATTTCGAGCTCGCCCCACAATGGTGAGTCAGCTTCATCCCGCACCATCTCGATTAGACGAGCATCCATTAGATGCGATCCTCCGGCTTGACCAAGTCATTGTACTTGACTGCAGAACGATACATTATGATCGATATGTCGGCAGCGGTAATAACCCATCCAACCACCGGCACGGCCCGCCCGACAAATACACCGAGTTCCCTGGTAAATTTGACCTTCAGAAGCACAAGACTCTTGAATGACGTCACCGTCGGCAAAATTTTGTGCTTGACCTCATAAGGCAGCAATCTCCGCGAAACCCGCGATGCGATCGAGGTTCCCTTGACCGCTCCGCCAAACTTTCCCCTTGTCGGCACGAATCGTTGCCCCAGCAAAATCATTGCGATCCCGACCGCGTCGTCGATACCCAATTCATCGCAGGCTACGTCGATAACAATCAGGAAAAAAAGTTCTGGTGGCGTAAGGTTTCCATGCACCCCGTAATTATATTTCTTCGTCATCTCGATTCGTCTCTCGGCAACGCTCATTTGATGAGTGTGCAGCGCACATGCTGCACCCCGGCTGTTACCGTAGCCTAATCACTCGAACGCGGGCAGGAAGATGCGACCACTTCTCGAGCCGGCCTGACCTTTTTGACGCTTGCAAACGATGGTTACTGTGGCTCGCCCCCCTTCATTTACAAGAGGAAGAAGCCGGCTTGGCTTGACGAAGCAGCCCGGACAAGCCGGCTGTCAATTCTTCAACAACCGTTGCAGCAAACGACCAGTGCGAAACGGTGCCGCTGTGCCGCCGGTCAACAGTTGGAAACAGTTGAATTGTCAAAAGCCTCGACAGCGTTGCGTGCGTATCATTGTTTTTTTCTGCAGGCAACGAAAGCGACCGTCAACGCGAAATGCGGATATCGTCCTGATGCATTTGCGTCGGACATCCCGCTACAGGATGCTGCCGTAACGATTCAGCAGCACGAGCCACGATGGCCGGCGTCGGTCACCGCTGCGACGCCGGGCCTTTTTCTGCATCGAAGCGCGGAGCTTGCGCCATCCGTGAGAGTCGGCAGCGGCTCTCACGCACACACGTCACTCAATCTTCCGCCATCATCAGCAACTGCGCGCCATCCGCGACCTGGTCGCCGACGCCGTACAGCACTTCCGCGACGACACCCGCGCCGGGCGCGCCGATCGTGTGCTCCATCTTCATCGCCTCCATCACGATCAGCGGCGTGCCGGCCTCGACCTTCTGGCCCGGCTCGACCAGCACCGCGATCACCTTGCCGGGCATCGGCGCAGTGAGGCGGCCGCCGCCATGCTCGGCATCGCCCGCGTGCGCGAGCACGTTGCGCCATTCGAAGGTCTCGGCGACACCCTGCGTGAACACGTGGAAACTGTCGCCGTCCGCATACACGCGGCCGCTGCTGCGCACGCCGTCGAGCGTCACGTCGAAGTCGAGCGGCGTCGCGCCGCGCGTCCACGCGAACGGCTGCGCGGCCGCGTCGCCGGTGGCGAGGCGCGTGCTGCCGCCGTCGTCCTCGTAGGTGACCGTCACGTCCGCTTCGCGATCGGGCGCATGCCATTCGAGCGTGCGGCGATAGCCGCCGTTCAGCCGCCAGTCCGGCAGCGCGCCCCACGGCGACGCGCCTTCCCGTGCGGCCGCGCCGCGTTCGCGCGCGAGCAGTGCCGCGCAGGCCAGCGCGAGCGTCGCGCGCGGCGGCTGTTGCGGTGCGAACAGCGCATCGTGGTTGCGCTCGATCAGGCCCGTGTCGAGATCGGCGCTCGCAAACGGCCCGCAGGTGACGATCCGCTGCAGGAACGCGGCATTCGTGTGCAGGCCCACCACCTCGCAGGCCCGCAGCGCGCGCAGCATCCGGCCGAGCGCTTCCGCGCGGTCCGCGCCGTGCACGATCAGCTTCGCGATCATCGGATCGTAGAACGGCGTGATCGCGTCGCCCTCGCGCACGCCGCTGTCGACTCGCACCGGCGCGCCGATCGCGAACTCGACGCCTTCCGGCAGCCGCAGGTGCTTCAGCGTGCCGGTGGACGGCAGGAAGCCGCGCGCCGGATTCTCCGCGTAAAGACGCGCCTCGATCGCATGACCCTGCACGCGCAGTTCGTCCTGCTTCAGCGGCAGCGGCTCGCCCGCTGCGACGCGCAGCTGCCATTCGACGAGATCGAGCCCCGTGACCATCTCGGTGACCGGATGCTCGACCTGCAGGCGCGTGTTCATTTCCATGAAGTAGAACGCTTCGCCCGTCATGATGAACTCGACGGTGCCCGCACCGACGTAATTCACCGCGCGCGCGGCCGCGACGGCCGCCTCGCCCATCGCCTGGCGCACGTCTTCATGCAGCCCCGGCGCCGGCGCTTCCTCGAGCACCTTCTGGTGACGGCGCTGCACCGAGCAGTCGCGATCGAACAGGTAGACGGTGTTGCCGTGCGTGTCGCCGAACACCTGCACTTCGACGTGACGCGGGCGCGTCAGGTATTTCTCGATCAGCACGCGGTCGTTGCCGAAGCTGCTCGCGGCCTCGCGCTGGCACGACGCGAGCGCCGCCGGGAAGTCCTCGGAGCGCTCGACCACGCGCATGCCCTTGCCGCCGCCGCCCGCGCTCGCCTTCAGCAGCACCGGGTAGCCGATCTCGTCGGCTTCGAGATGCAGGTTCGCCGCGTCCTGGTCGTCGCCGTGATAGCCGGGCACGAGCGGTACCGCGGCCGCGTGCATCAGCGCCTTGGCGGCAGCCTTCGAGCCCATCGCCGCGATCGCGTCGACCGGCGGCCCGATGAACGCGATGCCGGCCGCCTCGCAGGCATGCGCGAAATCCTCGTTCTCCGACAGGAAGCCGTAGCCCGGGTGGATGGCCTGCGCACCGGTCGCGCGCGCGGCCTCGATGATGCGCTCGATGCGCAGGTAGCTGTCCGCGGCCGCCGCGCCGCCGATGTGCACGGCTTCGTCGCATGCGGCGACGTGCTTCGCGTTCGCGTCCGCGTCGGAATAGACGGCGACGCTCGCGATCCCGAGACGTTTGCACGTCGCGGCGACGCGGCAGGCGATTTCACCGCGGTTGGCGATCAGAATCTTGTCGAACATGGCTTCGATGTCGTCCGGAAAGTTAGGGGCACGCCGTCATTCACGCCACGAAGGCGTGCGTTTCTCGAGGAAGGACGCGATCCCTTCGCGCGCTTCCGCGCCGGCGCGGGTGCGCGCGATCCAGTCGGCCGTCTGCTCGATCAGCGTCGCGTCGAGCGGCCGGCCGGCCACGTCGGCGACGAGCCGCTTGCACGCCTGCACGGCGTCGGGGCCGTTCGCGACGAGCGTCGCGGCCAGCTTCGCGACCGTTTCGTCGAGCGCATCGGCCGGCACCGCGTCGTGAATGAAGCCGAGCGACGCGGCGCGCGCGCTGTCGAACACCTCGGCCGTCGTGAAGTAGCGGCGCGCCGCGCGCTCGCCCATCGCCCGCACGACGTACGGCGCGATCGTCGCGGGAATCAGCCCGAGCCGCGCTTCGGACAGGCAAAACTTCACGCCGTCGGCGGCGATCGCGATGTCGGCCGCCGCGACGAGACCCACGCCGCCCGCATACGCATCGCCGTGCACGCGCGCGATCACCGGCTTGCCGCAGCGATGGATCGCCTCGAGCATGCGCGCGAGCTTGCGCGCGTCGGCGCGGTTCTCGTCGTCCGAGTAACCGGCCATCTTCTTCATCCAGTTCAGGTCCGCGCCCGCGCAGAACGCCACGCCTTCCGCGGCGAGCACGATCGCACGCACGCCGGCGTGCGCGTCGAGCCATTCGAACGCGGTGGTCAGCTCGGCGATCGTCGTCTCGTTGAACGCGTTGCGCACGTCGGGCCGCGCGAGCGTGACGGTCGCCACGCGGCCGGCTTCGCTTACCTTGATCGTTTCGTATCGCATCGGTCAGCCCTCCCGGCCGTTACATGCGGAACACGCCGAAGCGCGTGTCGTCGATCGGCGCGTTCATCGACGCGGCGAGGCCGAGGCCCAGCACGTCGCGCGTCTGCGCGGGGTCGATCACGCCGTCGTCCCACAAGCGCGCACTCGCGTAGTACGGATGCCCCTGGCGCTCGTACTGGTCGCGGATCGGCTGCTTGAATGCCTCTTCGTCCTCGGCCGACCACGCGCCGCCCTTTGCCTCGATGCCGTCGCGGCGCACGGTCGCGAGCACCGACGCCGCCTGCTCGCCGCCCATCACCGAGATCCGCGCGTTCGGCCACATCCACAGGAAACGCGGGCCGAATGCGCGGCCGCACATCCCGTAGTTGCCGGCGCCGAACGAACCGCCGATGATCACGGTGAACTTCGGCACCTTCGCGTTCGACACGGCCGTCACCATCTTCGCGCCATGCCGCGCGATGCCTTCGTTCTCGTACTTGCGGCCGACCATGAAGCCCGTGATGTTCTGCAGGAACACGAGCGGAATCTTGCGCTGGCAGCACAGCTCGATGAAATGCGCGCCCTTCACGGCCGATTCGGAGAACAGGATGCCGTTGTTCGCGACGATCCCGACCGGATGGCCCCAGATGTGCGCGAAGCCCGTGACGAGCGTCGTGCCGAAGCGCGCCTTGAATTCGTCGAACTCCGAATCATCGACGATGCGCGCGATCACCTCGCGCACGTCGAACGGCTTGCGCGTGTCGACCGGAATCACGCCGTACAGGCTCTTCGCGTCGTAGCGCGGCGGCTTCGGTTCGCGCAGCGCCACCGGCGACGCGATCTTCGGCGCGAGGTGACCGACGATGTTGCGCGCGATCGACAGCGCATGCGCGTCGTTCTGCGCGAGGTGGTCGGCCACGCCCGACAGGCGCGTGTGCACGTCGCCGCCGCCGAGGTCCTCGGCGCTCACTTCCTCGCCGGTCGCGGCCTTCACGAGCGGCGGGCCGCCGAGGAAAATCGTGCCCTGGTTCTTCACGATGATCGACTCGTCGCTCATCGCCGGCACATACGCGCCGCCCGCCGTGCACGAGCCCATCACGACCGCGATCTGCGCGATCCCCGCGGCGGACATCGTCGCCTGGTTGAAGAAGATGCGGCCGAAGTGATCGCGATCGGGAAACACGTCGTCCTGGTTCGGCAGGTTCGCGCCGCCCGAATCGACGAGATACACGCACGGCAGCCGGTTTTCCGCGGCGATTTCCTGCGCGCGCACGTGCTTCTTCACGGTCATCGGGTAGTAGGTGCCGCCCTTGACCGTCGCGTCGTTGCACACGATCACGCACTCGCGGCCCGCGATCCGGCCGATGCCGGTGATCACGCCCGCGCCCGGCGCGTCGTCGTTGTACATGCCGTTCGCCGCGAGCTGCGACAGCTCGAGGAACGGCGCACCCGGATCGAGCAGTTGCGCGATGCGGTCGCGCGGCAGCAGCTTGCCGCGCGACAGGTGCTTGTCGCGCGCGGCCGGGCCGCCGCCTTGCGCGAGCTGTTCGATCTTCGCGCGCAGGTCGGCGACGACCGCCTCCAGCGCCGCGGCGTTCGCGCGGAATTCTTCCGAACGCGGGTTCAGTTTCGATTCGATGATCGGCATCGACGGGGCTCCGTTCGCGTGACGTGGGGCGTTACATCGTTTCCGCGAACAGCTCGCGGCCGATCAGCATCCGGCGGATCTCGCTCGTGCCGGCGCCGATCTCGTAGAGCTTCGCGTCGCGCCACAGGCGCCCGACCGGATATTCGTTGATGTAGCCGTTGCCGCCGAGGATCTGGATCGCCTCGCCGGCCATCCACGTCGCCTTCTCGGCCGTGTAGAGGATCACGCCCGCGCAGTCCTTGCGCACCTGGCGAATATGGTCGCTGCCCGCCGAGTCGAGATGGCGGCCGACCGCGTACAGGTACGCGCGGCACGCCTGGAACGTGGTGTACATGTCGGCGACCTTGCCCTGGATCAGCTGGAATTCGCCGATCGACTGGCCGAACTGCTTGCGGTCGTGGATATACGGCACCACCGCGTCGAGACACGCGGCCATGATGCCCGTCGGGCCGCCCGACAGCACCGCGCGTTCGTAGTCGAGGCCGCTCATCAGCACCTTCACGCCGCCGTTGAGCTGCCCGAGGATGTTCTCCTCCGGCACCTCGACGTCCTGGAACACGAGTTCGCCCGTGTGCGACCCGCGCATGCCGAGCTTGTCGAGCTTCTGCGCGACCGAGAAGCCCTTCATCCCCTTCTCGACGATGAATGCGGTGATGCCGCGCGGGCCGGCGTCGAGGTCCGTCTTCGCGTAGACGACGAGCGTGTCGCAATCGGGGCCGTTGGTGATCCACATCTTCGTGCCGTTGAGCACGTAACGGTCGCCGCGCTTGTCCGCGCGCAGCTTCATGCTGACGACGTCGGAGCCCGCGTTCGGCTCGCTCATCGCGAGCGCGCCGATGTGTTCGCCCGACACGAGCTTCGGCAGGTACTTCTGCTTTTGCGCGTCGGTGCCGTTGCGGTGGATCTGGTTCACGCACAGGTTCGAGTGCGCGCCGTACGACAGGCCGATCGATGCCGATGCGCGCGAGATCTCCTCCATCGCGACCATGTGCGCGGTATAGCCCATGTTCGCGCCGCCGTATTCCTCGGCGACCGTCATGCCGAGCACGCCGAGATCGCCGAACTTCTTCCACAGATCCATCGGAAACTGGTCGGTGCGGTCGACCTCCGCCGCGCGCGGCGTGATTTCCTTCGCCGCGAACGTCGCGACGGCGTCGCGCAGCATCTCGATGTCCTCACCGAGCATGAATTGCACACCGGGCAGGTTGATCATGTCTCCTCCGTCTCCAGAAAGTGGGTCGCACGCGCCGATTTCTGAGTTTCGCTCAAATCGGATCAATGCGTCGATTCATTAAGCCAATACAGCGGAAATTTTGCACAGTTTCGCGCCTCGTCCGGCTTGCCGTCAATAGTTTTTTGAGTGACACTCAGATATCATTGCGAGATGACAGCCGCTACCGCCGACACCATGACCGCCACCGCCAAAGCCGACCGCGCCGAGCCGTCGCGCGCACCCGCCGGGCGCAAGTCCCAGCAGCGCGTGCAGGACATCCTGCGCGCCGGCCGTGAAGTGTTCGCCGAAAAGGGCTACGAGCATGCGACGGCCGCCGAGATCGCGCAGCGCGTCGGCGTGTCGGAGGCGACGGTGTTCAGCTACTTCCGCGGCAAGCGCGAGCTGTGCGCGCGTGTGATCGCCGACTGGTATGACGAAATCATTGCCGCGTTCGAACTCGGGATGCCGCAGGACGCGCCGGTGCAACAGCAGTTCGCGTTCATCGTGCGCACGCACCTGCGGCTGATGCTGGTGAACGGCACGGGACTGTGCGCACTGGTGCTGTCGGAGGGGCGTGCGAAGCAGCATGCGCTGAGCGACGAGCTCACCGCGCTGCAGCGCCGCTACACGGCGCCGCTGATGGACGTGCTCGCGCGCGGCCAGGCGGCCGGGCAGGTGCGCCGCGACATGCCGCTGAGCCTGCTGCGCTCGATGGTGTTCGGGCCGATCGAGCACGTGCTGTGGGATGCGATCCTCGGGCACCGCAAGCTCGATACGGAAACGACGGCCACGCAGCTGATCGACATGCTGTGGGCGGCCGTGCAGCCGCCCGCGCCGGAGCAGGCGGCGCTGGTGCGCTTCAGGAACGAAGTCGCGGAAGCGGTGCGGCGGCTGGAAGGCGAAGCGTCACGCGCGTGACGCCGGCAGGCGGTGCGGCGCGCCTGGCGCCTTGCCGCATCACCTGCTCCATCGAGCCGAGTCCAACCGCTACGATTCCTCGCTCACCCGCAGCGGCGCGCGGCTCTGCTCGTTGTTCAGATGGACGAACTTGCGCAACAGGCGCATCAGTTCCTGCGAATCGTCCTCGCCCATGCCGTCGAACAGGCCGGCGCGCAATTCCTTCACCGACGGAATCAGGTGCGTGAGCAGCTCGACGCCCGCCGGCGTCAGCAGCAGGCGCCGCTGACGCCGCGGCAGCACTTCGCGGACGATCAATCCTTTCGCCTCGAGCCGGACCGCGAGATCGGCAGTCGTCGACGTGTCGAGCGCCACCCGCTGCGCGAGCGTCACCTGATCGAGCCCCGGGCACTCGTAGAGCATCCGCAGGACCGCGTACTGCACCGGCGTCACGTCCCGGCCCAGCTTCTCGTAGAACATCGCGACCGCGATCTGGTGCGCGCGCCGGATCAGATGCCCGGGCTCGTCGTACAGGTCGAGCGGGAAAACCGGCGTGTCGGCGGGATTCGTTTTTTCCATGAATGAGTCGATGACATAGGCGGCGCACGCCGTTGCGTGCGCCGACGGCATGGCGCTGCCTCGCGCCATTTCCCGGGAAAACCAGTATACCGCTCGCCTTGCTCCAGCCAATCTCAATGAGTACACTGAATCACATTCAGTACACGGAATGACGAGTTGCCGCGTACCGGCGGCACCGCCCTGAAGGAGACGAACAACGTGTTTCTCAAGAACGCTTGGTATGTGGCCTGCACGCCCGACGAGATCGACGGCAAGCCGCTGGGACGCAAGATTTGCAACGAATCGATGGTGTTCTACCGCGCGGCGGACGGCCAGGTCGCCGCGCTCGAGGATTTCTGCCCGCACCGCGGTGCGCCGCTGTCGCTGGGCTTCGTGCGTGACGGCGTGCTCGTGTGCGGCTATCACGGGCTCGAAATGGGCTGCAACGGCAAGACGGCCGGCATGCCGGGCCAGCGCGTCGGCGGCTTCCCGCCGATCCGCAGCTTTCCGGTGGTCGAACGGTACGGATTCGTGTGGGTCTGGCCGGGCGACGCGTCCGAAGCCGATCCCGCCAGGCTGCCCGCGCTGCAATGGGCCGAAGATCCGGCCTGGGCGCACGGCGGCGGCCTGTATCACATCCGTTGCGACTACCGGCTGATGATCGACAACCTGATGGACCTCACGCACGAGACCTACGTGCATGCGACGAGCATCGGCCAGAAGGAAATCGACGAAGCCGCGCCGAAGACCACCAGCAATGGCGACGAAGTCGTCACCAGCCGCTTCATGGAGAACGTGATGCCGCCGCCGTTCTGGCGGATGGCGCTGCGCGGCAACGGCCTTGCCGACGACGTGCCGGTCGACCGCTGGCAGATCTGCCGCTTCACGCCGCCGAGCCACGTGATGATCGAAGTGGGCGTCGCGCATGCGGGCCACGGCGGCTACGACGCGCCGGCGGAGCTGAAGGCGTCGTCGATCGTGGTCGACTTCATCACACCGGAGACGGACACCTCGATCTGGTACTTCTGGGGGATGGCGCGCAACTTCCGGCCCGACGATCACGCGCTGACCGCCGAGATCCGCGAAGGCCAGGGCAAGATCTTCGCCGAGGACCTCGAGATGCTCGAGCGCCAGCAGCGCAACCTCGAGCAGTGGCCGGAGCGCAACCTGCTCAAGCTCAACATCGACGCCGGCGGCGTGCTGTCGCGCAAGGTGATCGAGCGGCTGCTCGCCGAGGAAAATGCGGCGAGCCCGCAGCGGCCCGTGATTCCGGTCGCGCAGATCAAGGAGGCGTCATGAGCGCCGCGACGCTGACGGTCCGCGTGGCCCGCAAGTGGCAGGAAGCGCGCGACATCTGCGGCTTCGAATTCATCAGCGACGACGGTTCGCCCCTGCCGCGCTTCGACGCCGGCGCCCATATCGACGTGCATCTGCCGGGCGGGCTCGTGCGCCAGTACTCGCTGTGCAACCACCCGGAGCACGGCGATCGCTACCAGATCGCGGTGCTGCGCGATGCCGAGGGCCGCGGCGGGTCGCGCGCGATTCACGACGAAGTCCGGCAAGGCGATACCGTGCGGATCGGCATGCCGCGCAATCAATTCCCGCTCGCGCCCGACGCCCCGCACCACCTGTTGCTCGCCGGCGGAATCGGCGTCACGCCGATCCTCAGCATGGCCGAACGGCTGTTCTCGTCCGGCCTGCCGTTCGACATGCACTACTGCGCGCGTTCGACCGATCGCATGGCCTTCGTCGAGCGGATCAACGCCGCCGGGTTCCATGACCGCGTCCGCTTCCACGTCGACGACGGCGACCCCGCGCAACGCTTCGACCTCGCCGCGGTGCTCGCCGCCGCGCCGGAAGGCACGCACCTGTACGTATGCGGCCCGCGCGGCTTCATGGATGCGGTGCTGAACGCCGCGCGCGAGCGCAACTGGGCCGAAGCGCGGCTGCACTACGAGTTCTTCGGCGGCGCGGTCGAGTCGTCCGGCGCGGATCGCGCGTTCCAGGTCCGGATCGCGAGCAGCGGCAAGGTGATCGACGTGCCGGCCGAATGCACGGTCATCGCGGCGCTGGCGGCCAACGGCATCGACGTTCTGACGTCGTGCGAACAAGGCGTATGCGGCACCTGCATGACGCGCGTGCTCGAAGGCGAGCCCGATCATCGCGATTCGTATCTGACGGAAGCGGAACAAGCGGCCGGCGACCAGTTCATGCCGTGCTGCTCCCGATCGCGAAGCGACCTGCTGGTCCTCGATCTGTAGACGGACCGCCCGATACGCGGCGGCCAACCACAATACTGGAGACGATCAATGGAACGACCTGCCCAGGCACCCATCAGTACTGCTCAATTCCCGGTCGACCGATGGTGGGTCGCCGCGCTGTCATCCGAACTGACGGACCGCCCCGTCGCCCGCACGCTGCTCGGCCGTCCGGTCGTGCTGTTCCGTTTGCCGTCCGGGGAAGTCGGCGCGCTGGAGGATCGCTGCTGCCACAAGTCGCTACCGCTGTCGTGCGGCTCGCTCGAGGCGCGCGGCCTGCGCTGCGGCTATCACGGGCTGCTGTTCGACCGCGGCGGCACCTGCGTGGAGATTCCCGGCCAGGAACGCATTCCGGCGAAGGCGTGCGTGGCGTCGTATCCGGTGCAGGAGCAGGACGCGATCGTATGGATCTGGATCGGCGCCGACGCGCACGCCCAACCGACCTGCGCGCCGCCGCGCTATGCGTTCCACACGGATCCGCAATACCGGTTCGGCGGCGGCCACTACCATTACGACGCGCCGTATCAGCTGATTCACGACAACCTGATGGACCTGAGCCACCTCGGCTACGTTCATCTGAAAACGATCGGCGGTAACGCGCCGCTGCATATGGGCGCGGAAACCCGCGTCAGCAGCGAAGGCGACACGGTGACGCTGGTCCGCCGGATGCCGGCGTCCGACCCGCCGCCGACCTACACGGCAGCGTGGCCGTTCGCGGGCCGCGTCGACCGCTGGCAGGAAATCGAATTCCACGTGTCGCATATCCGGATCTGGACCGGCGCGATGGACGCAGGCACCGGCGACCTTCACGACCCGGCGCGCGGCGGTTTTCACATGCGCGGCTTCCACGGCATCACGCCCGAGACGGAAACGACGACGCACTACTTCTGGACCGTCGCGACCAATCCGCAACACGACGTCGAACGCATCGCGCAAACCGTCATCGAGCAATCCGCGGCGACGTTCGACGAAGACAAGACAGTGATCGAAGCGCAATACCGGAATCAGTTGCGGTTTCCGGACTGCCGCCAGATCGACATTCATGTCGACGCGGGCCCCAATCGCGCGCGGCGCGTGATCGAGCGGCTGCTGCTGCAGCCCGACCCCGCGTAACCCTCGCCCCGGCGCGCGAACGACGCGAGCCGGCCGCGACGGACGTTCCCCGGATTGCCCGTCAATCCACGCATTCGCTTTCGTCCCATTTCGCTGCTGCCGCCTTCGATTTCATCCCATTCGATTAGTCATACTATTTTTATCAAGGATCTCTGACGTGAGCGAAAACATCCGCAATACGATCGACGCGTCCCCGATGAGCGCGTTCCAGACGATGGCGGTCACGGCCTGCGTCGTGCTGAACATGCTCGACGGCTTCGACGTGCTGGCCATCGCGTTTGCCGCGCCGCACCTGGCGGCCGAGTGGAAACTGAGCGGAAAGGAAATCGGCCTGCTGCTGAGCGCCGGGCTGGCCGGCATGGGGATCGGCTCGGTGCTGATCGCCCCGCTGGCCGACCGCGTCGGCCGCCGCCGCATCATCCTGCTCTGCCTCGCCGTGATCTCGACCGGCATGCTGGCCTGTGCGGCCACGCACAGCACGTTGCAACTCGCCGTCGCGCGTGCCTATACGGGGCTCGGCATCGGCGGGATGCTCGCAAGCCTGACCGTCATCAGCGGCGAATACGCATCGAACAAATGGCGCAGCGCCGCGATCGGCATGCAGTCGACCGGCTACGCGATCGGCGCCACCGCGGGCGGCGTTCTCGCCGGTTACCTGCTGTCGGTATGGGGATGGCGCAGCGTGTTCGCGTTCGGCGGCATCCTGACCTTGATGGCGATCCCGATGGTGCTCGCACTGCTGCCGGAATCGCTCGACTTCCTGCTGGCGCGACGTCCGGACGACGCGCTGCAGAAGATCAACCGCATCCTCGCGAGAATGAAGCGCGCGCCGATCGATGCGCTGCCGGCCGCGAGCGCATCCATCGACACGGCGAGCCCCGCCTCAAGTTGGACAGCCGTGCTGCGCGCGCCGCTCACGCGTCGCACGATCGCGCTTTGGATCGCATTCTTCCTCGTGATGGGCAGTTTCTATTTCGTCGTCAGCTGGACGCCGAAGCTGCTGGTCCAGGCCGGCCTGTCGGCCTCGCAGGGTGTGACCGGCGGCGTGCTGCTCAACCTCGGCGGCATCGCGGGCGCGTCGCTGTTCAGCCTGCTGTCGACCCGGTTCGGCCTGCGCAGCCTGCTGGGCGCGACGCTGTTGCTGGGCGGCGCACTGATGGTCGCGTTCGGCGCGAACACCGGCTCGCTCGGCACCGGGATGATCGTCGCGGTGTTCCTCGGCGCCGTGATCAACGCGTGCGTGGCCGGCATGTACGCGCTGTCGCCAACGCCCTATCCCGCCGAGATCCGCACGACCGGCATCGGTCTCGCGGTCGGCATCGGCCGCCTCGGCGCGATCCTGTCGCCAATGACGGTCGGCGCGCTGCTGGACGACGGCTGGTCCGTGCCCCATCTCTATTTCGCGTTCCTCGTGCCGATGGCCGGCGCGGCGATCGCCGTCGCCGTGGCGGGCGCGCGTGTCGCGGCGCCGCACCGGCAACGCGATCCGGCGATCTCGTAACACGCGACACCCGCAGTCCTGCCGATACCCGTCGGCATCCCGGGCAGGTCCGGGGCAATAAAAAAATCGATAAGTACATCTGCATACTGTTTGGAGACAGCCATGAAAACGAAACTGGGCGTTGCACTCGCGACGGCGATGGCGCTGGCCGGGCCGGCCTGTGCGCAAAGCAGCGTCACGCTGTACGGGATCATCGATACCGGCGTGTCCTACTACAACAACGCCGCGCGCGGCGGGTCTTTCACCGGGATGCCGACGCTGACCGGCGAAGTGCCGTCACGCTGGGGCCTGAGAGGCACGGAGGATCTCGGCGGCGGCTACCAGGCCTTCTTCGTGCTCGAAAACGGCTTCCAGCCGGGCACCGGCGCGCTGAACTACGGCGGGCGCCTGTTCGGGCGGCAGGCCAACGTGGGCGTAAACAGCCCGTTCGGCGCGCTGACCCTCGGCCGTCAGATGAACATGTCGATGATCGTGCTGACCAATGCCGACGTGATCGGCCCGTCGATTCATTCGATGGCGGATTTCGACTCGTATCTGCCGAACGCGCGCAGCGACAATGCGATCGGCTACAAGGGCACGTTCCACGGCGTGACGCTCGGCGCGACCTACAGCTTCGGCCGCGACGCGGCCGGGCCGGCGGGGCCGTCGGCGACGGGCTGCGCCGGACAGGTGCCCGGCGACATCGTCGCGTGCCGCCAATACACGGCGATGCTCGCGTATGACGCGAGCAATTTCGGGCTGGCCGCGTCGCACGACGTGATGCGCGGCGGCGGCGGCGCGCTCGCGCCGCTGAACAATCCGGCCTACACCGACACGCGCGACATCGTCGCGGGCTACGTGAAGATCGGCCCCGCGAAACTCGGCGCCGGGTGGATCCGCCGCAACCTCGCGGCGGCCGAACATCTGCAAGCCGACATCGTGTTCGCGGGCGGCACGTACTACGCGACGCCCTACCTCGCGCTCGACCTGCAGGGCGTGCGCTACCTGCAACGCCGCGAAAACAAGGAAGGCACGAACGCGACGCTGGTCGTCGGGCGCGCAAACTATTTCCTGTCGAAGCGGACGACCGTGTATACGTCGGTGGGCTACATGTTCAACAGCGCGCTGGCCGCGAACGCGGTCGCGGCCGGCGGGACGGTCGGCACCGGGATGAATCAGCTCGGCGTGATGGCCGGCATCCAGCAGAAGTTCTGAACGCCGGACACCGCACCTCGATCAATCGGCGAGCCGGCAATGCGACAGCTTCAGCCCGGGCAGCACCGGCGCGTCGATATAACCTTCGTTCACGCAGCTGAAGCGGAAATTCGCGGACGCCGTGAACGGCTTGATCTCGCCGCCCGGGAATTTCGGTTTCAACGCGGCCTGGTCGGCCGCGTCGAAATGCGTGTCGAACTGCTCGCCGTCGGCCGTCAACGCACCGAAGTACGTGCCGCCCGGGTCGCTGCCCATCCGCATCACCGCGCCGACGAACGCGAGGCGCCTGCCGTCGTATTTCGTCTTCGCGGCGGCCATGTCCTGCGTGTAGGCCTCGATCACGGTGGCGTAGTGCGCGTCGATCGCGGGCTCGGCGGCCGGCGCAGCGTAGCCGCTCTGGGGAACGCCCGCCAGCATCGCGCAGGCAGCCAGCGCGGCCGTCATGAACGGCGCGGAACTCTTTTTCATTGGGTGGTCTCCCGTCAAGCGTGGTGGTTGAAGTAATCGATCGCGGCGCTTCGCCGGCTGCCCGGCGAAACACCAGGGAATGACGTGCGGCCGTTGCGTCAATCGTTCGAATCGTGGAACACGGCTGCAATCACTTCAGCACCCGCGTGGTCGGCTGCGGTGCGCGACGTCGCGCGGCACGCGACGTGACAGGAAGATGACATGGTGCGGCCCCCGGCTCTCATTGAATTTCACTGCGTCTGTTTTTGGGCGCTACGGTAGCAGACGGCCGGCGGCCCGGCAATCACGATGCCCGGTCCGAATCGGCCTCTTTACAATTGCAAACGATTCTCATTACGTATATCATGCACATCCTCCGCGCGACGCAGTAAAGGCGCTGCGGCCCGCGTCATCGTCCTTAGCACTCCGTCCATTCATCGATTCATGCCATCCCGCCGAACGCCCCACCGCGCCCGGACGCTTCGTCCGTGGCGCGCGAGCCTGCCTGCCCTGATCACGCTTTGCGTCGCAAGCGGCGCGCATGCGGATGCCGAACCTGCCGCCACGGCTTCGGCGGCCACGCCCTCGCCCTCGTCGACGCCCGCGCGCCCCGAACGCGAACTGCCGACGATCAGCGTCAGCGCATCGTCAGCAGTCGATCCGACCGTCGGCTACCAGCCGCGCACGAGCAGCGTCGCCGGCGGCGACGATCGCCCGCTCAGGGAGATTCCGCAATCGGTCGCCGTGGTCAGCAGCAGCGTGATGCAGGACCAGCAGGCGCGCTCGCTCGACGACGTGCTCGGCAACATCAGCGGCGTCACGCAGACCAACACGCTCGGCGGCACGCGCGATGCGTTCATCAAGCGCGGCTTCGGCTCGAACAACGACGGCTCCGTGCTCGTCGACGGCGTGCGCACGCCGGTGCTGCACAGCTACCTCGCGACGATCGACCGCGTCGAAGTGCTGAAGGGCCCGGCTTCGCTGCTGTACGGGATGCAGGACCCGGGCGGCGTGATCAACCTCGTCACGCGCAAGCCGGAGGACACGTTCGGCGGCTCGATCTCGGCCTCGCGCACGAGCCACGGCGGCAGCAGCGCGCAGTTCGACCTGACCGGCCCGCTCGGCAAGCCGGGCCAGGTCGCGGGCGGCACGCTCGCATTCCGGCTCACCGGCGAATACGACACGAGCCGCTACTGGCGCAGCTTCGGCCGCGAGCGCAATGCGCTGATCGCGCCCGCGCTGTCGTGGCACGACGCGAACACGTCGATCGACGTCAGCTACCAGTACGTCGACTACACGATGCCGTTCGATCGCGGCACGGTGCTCGTGAACGGCCGCCCCGACGATGCGCTGCGCTATCGCCGCTACGAGGAAGCGTGGGCGCAAAGCAGCGGCATCCAGGAAACGCTGCGCGCGCGCGTCGAGCACCGCTTCTCCGACGCATGGCGCATGCGCGCGACCTACGGCTGGGGCCGCGACCGCTACGATCAATACATCGCCCGCGCGACCGCCTTCAACAGCACGACCGGCGCGCTATCGCGCTCGTCCGACGCGAACCTCGGACGCAACGACTCCGACCAGATCGCGACGCTCGGCCTGCTCGGCAACCTGACGCTCGCGGGGATGAGCCACGCGCTCTATGTCGGCGGCGAATACGAGCGGCAGCGCAGCTTCCGCGGCGACACGATCCGCGGCACCGCGACGAAGGGCTTCGATCTCTACGATCCCGTCTACGGCCTGCTCGCGCCCGGCGGCACGGTGAGCGCGAAGCAGAGCGATTCGCTCTCGAAGGTCCACACGTACTCGATGATCGTGCAGGACTCGGTGAAGATCACCGACCGGCTCACCGCGGTCGGCGGGCTGCGCTGGGAGGACTGGCAGCAGGAATCGGGAATGGGGCGGCCGTTCGTGTTCGCCGACCGCTCGCACGGCAACGTGTGGCTGCCGCAGTTCGGGCTCGCGTATGCGCTCACGCCGTCGCTGACCGCGTATGCGAACGTGAGCCGTTCGTTCAAGCCGAACGTCGCGTCCAACGTGGCCGCGCCGCTCGCGCCGGAATTCGGCCGCGTGCTGGAAGCCGGCTTGAAGTTCAGCCTGAAGCCGGGCATCACCGGCACGCTCGCGGCCTATCAGATCGACAAGCGCAACGTCGCGGTCACGGTCAACGACATCACGTCGACGATCGGCACCGCGCGCTCGCGCGGCATCGAACTCGACGTCGCGGGGCAGCTCACGCGGCACCTGAGCCTGATCGGCAGCTATGCGTACACGAACGCGAACGACCGCGACAGCAACACGTCGCTCGTCAACGTCGCGCGCCACACCGGCAGCGTGTTCGCGGTGTACGACACGGCGATCGCGAACCTCCCGGGGCGCTGGCGCTTCGGCGGCGGCGCGCGGCTCGTCGGCGCACGGCCCGGCGACACCGCGAACAGCTTCACGCTGCCCGGCTACGTGACCGTCGATGCGTTCGCGGCCTACGAAACGACGATCGGCAAGTTCCCGACGCGCATCCAGCTCAACGTGAAGAACCTGCTCGACAAGACCTACTACCCGTCGAGCAACAGCAACCTGATCGTCGCGGTCGGCGAGCCGCGGCTCGTCACGCTGACGACGACGGTGTCGTTCTGACGCATCTTTGCGCCGGGTGGCCGGGGCTGGGGCCGTGCCACGCGCCCCCGCCGGCGACACGAGCCGATCTCACCCGCCCGCGAAATCGAGCAGGATCTTGCAGCTTTTCTCGGGATTGCGCTCGGCCATCTCGAACGCCTGCGCGATGTCGCGAAAGCCCACCTTGTGCGTAACGATGTGCTCCGGCTGGATCAGCCCGCGAGCAATCCAGTCGATCACCTGCGGGAACATCGCGCAGTTCAGCCGCGATGCCGCGAGCGTCAACTCCTTCTTCGTCAGCTCCGCCTGCACGATCGCCGACGGTTCCGACGAAAACCCGAGCACGCCGATCCGGCCGGCCGGCGCGGCGATCCGCACGGCCTCCTCGAGAATCGACGGATGGCAGACCGCATCGAAGATCAGCGTCGGGCCGCCGTCGACGCCGCGCTTTTCCAGCGCGTCGGGCAACGACTCGACGCTCGTGTCGATGATTTCGTCCTCGGCCGCGCCGCACTTGCGCGCGAGCTGAAGCCGTGCATCGAGCCGGTCGGTAATGAATGCGCGAATGCCGTACACGCGCTTGAGCACCTGCAGGATCGTCAGCCCGACCGTGCCGGCGCCATAGATCAACGCGACGTCGCCCGGCAGCACGCCGGTGCGCGACGTCGCGTTCGCGGCCACCGCGAACGGTTCAACGATCGCCGCGCAGGGTTCGGCGATCGCGTCCGGAATCCGGTACGCATTGCCGGCCGGCACACACGTGTACTGGCTGAAGCCGCCGTCGCGATGCACGCCGAGCACGGTCAGGTGCCGGCAGACGTTGCGCCGGCCGATCGTGCACGCGTGGCAATGCCCGCAGCTGATCACCGGATCGACCGCGACGGTCTCGCCGAGCCGCGCGGCGTCGACGCCCGCGCCGACCGACTCGATCGTGCCGACGAACTCGTGGCCGATGATGCGCGGATACGACACGAACGGATTCTTGCCGTGAAAGATGTGCAGGTCCGACCCGCAGATGCCCGCATAGCGCACCTTCACGCGCACTTCGCCGGCTGCGGGTACGGGCAGCGGCACTTCGCGCACGCCCATGCTGTTCGGACGATCGACAACGACGCTCAACATTTCGGTTCTCTCCTTCCGGTCTTCGGCGCTTACCAGTTCCACATCGATCCGTCGCGCAACCGGGCGACCGGCAGGTACGCGCGCTCGTACGGGTATTTCGCGGCCAGTGTCTCGTCGATGTCGACGCCGAGGCCCGGCACGTCGTCCATCACGAGATAGCCGTCCTCGAAGCGGTAGCTGTGCGGAAACACTTCGTCGGTCAGCGCGCTGTGCGGCATCAGTTCCTGGATGCCGAAGTTCGGCGCCCACAGCCCGAAGTTCACGGCCGCCGCCATGCAGACGGGCGACAGGTCGGTCGCGCCGTGGAAACCGGTGCGCACCTGGTACATCGCCGCGTAGTCGGCGATGCGCCGTACGTGCGTGATGCCGCCAGCGTGCACGATGGTCGCGCGGATGTAGTCGATCAGCTGGTCGCGGATCAGGTCCTTGCAATCCCAGATCGAGTTGAATACCTCGCCGACCGCGAGCGGCGTCGTCGTGTGCTGGCGAATCAGGCGGAACGCGTCCTGGTTCTCCGCGGGTGTCGCGTCCTCGAGCCAGAGCAGGCGATACGGCTCGAGATCGCGGCCGAGCCGCGCGGCTTCGATCGGCGTGAGCCGGTGATGTGCGTCGTGGAGCAGGTGCGGCGCATCGCCGACCGCGTCGCGCACCTTGCGGAACAGTTCCGGCGTGTGGCGCAGGTAGAGCGCGGTGTCCCACGGCTCCTCGGGCGGCAGCCCCTTCTCGGCGGGCTCGTACGCGCCGGCCGTCTTGCCGACGCCGTACACCTTGTCGAGCCCCGGCACACCGGACTGCACGCGGATCGCGCGGTAGCCGGCGTCGATGTGCGCGCGCACCGCGTCGACCGCTTCCTCGTGATCGCGCCCGTTCGCGTGGCCGTATACCATCAGGCCGTCGCGGCTCTTGCCGCCGAGCAACTGATAGACGGGCATGCCCGCGAGCTTGCCCAGGATGTCCCACAGCGCCATGTCGATCGCGGCGATCGCCGCCATCGTCACGGGCCCGCGCCGCCAGTACGCGCCGCGATATAGGTATTGCCAGATGTCCTCGATGTTGCGCGGGTCGCGTCCGACGAGGCACGGAAACACGTGGTCTTCCAGGTACGCGCGCACCGCGAGCTCACGCCCGTTGAGCGTCGCGTCGCCCAGGCCGTAGACGCCTTCGTCGGTCACGATCTTCACCGTCACGAAATTCCGGCCCGGACACGTGACGATGGTCTGCAAGCGTTCGATTTTCACTGCGCTCCTCCAGCGGGCGTTTCAGTCGACAAAGTAATGGGGCGCGCGGCTGCGCACTTCCGGCAGATGCGAGCCGATCCGGTCGACGTGCGACGCGACCGATGCGCCGAGCAGCGCCATGTTGCGCGACGCGATGTGCGCAAGGATCTGTTCGTGTTCCTGCAGCGCGCGGCGCGCGTGATCCTCGACGCGGTCGAGCAGCAGCCAGCGCACACGGTCGAACTGGCGCTTCATCGGCTGCAGCATTTCCCACACGTGCGGCCGACCCGCGAACGCGAACATCCGGCCGTGCATTGCCTCGTCGAGATCGAAGAACGCTTCGACGTCGCCCGCGGCCACCGCCTCGCGCTGCGCGTCGATGATCCGCGACAGCTCCGCGAGCTGCGCCGGCGTGATCTTCTGCGCGAGCTCGACATGGTTCGCGCATTCGAGCGTGCTGCGCGCGAAGCGCCCTTCCTCGAGGATCGACACCGGAATCGGCGCGACCAGCGTGCCGACCTTCCGGATGATCTGCACGAGCCGCTCGTCGGCGAGCTGCGCGAACGCTTCGCGCACCGGCGTGCGGCTGACCTTGATCGTCGTGGAGATCACCGCCTCCGACAGCGCGGTGCGCGGCGGCAGCGCACCGCGCACGATCGCGTGGCGCAGCAGCGCATGCACCTGCTCCGTATACGACCGGCTCTCGTCCAGCGAGAACCCCTGCAACGCCGTGACCACGACGTCCGCTTCTTCCAGTGCTGCCGTTTCGCTCATGGTTGCGATGGATCCGACTTGATATCGATGCCTACCATGGTACATAAGCAGTCGATTTCAGGCGATCTAGCGTTTACACCGATAACTTCGCGCTAAAACTCGAAATAACCTGCACGCATTCCATCATCTACCATGGTACAAACCGTTACCGACCGTCATGCTATCTGCCCCCGATTTTCTGCGCACTGCGCCGCCCGGCACGGGCCGTCCCGGTTATGACCGGCAGGCGGTTCGCACGGGTATCGTCCATCTCGGCCTCGGCGCGTTCCATCGCGCGCACCAGGCGCTGCATACGGAGACGGTGCTCGAACAGGGCGACCTGCGCTGGGGCATCGTCGGCGTCGAACTGCGGCGGCGGCATACCGTCGACCTGCTCGCCGCGCAGGATCACCTGTATACGGTGATCGAACGCGATGGCCAAGGCGCGCGCGCGCGCATCGTCGGTGCGGTGCACGACGCGCTGTTCGCGCCCGAATCGCTGCCCGCGCTACTGGCGCTGATCGCCGATCCGGCCGTGTCGATCGTCAGCCTGACCGTCACCGAGAAAGGCTATTGCCGCCGCCCCGGCGGCGGTCTCGATACCGACGATCCTGCGATCCGGCAAGATCTCGCGACGCCCGGCACGCCGCGCACCGCGCTCGGCGTGATCGCGGCCGGCCTGCGCCTGCGGCCGGCCCATGCGCCGCTGACCGTCGTCTGCTGCGACAACATGACATCGAACGGCGACACGCTGCGCGCGCTGCTGATCGACTACGCGGAACGCATCGACGGCGCGCTCGCGCGGCGCATCCGCGACGACGTCGCGTTCCCGAACAGCATGGTCGACCGGATCGTGCCGGCCGCGACGCCCGAATCTCTCGACTGGGCGCACGCCCATCTCGGCGCGCGCGATGCGGCTGCGATCGTCTGCGAGCCGTTCTCGCAATGGGTGATCGAGGATCGCTTCGCCGGCCCGCGCCCGCGCTGGGAAGACGCCGGCGCGCACCTCGTCGGCGACGTGCGGCCCTACGAAACGATGAAGCTGCGGCTGCTGAACGGCTCGCATTCGGCGATCGCGTATGCGGGACAGTTGCGCGGCCGCGCGACGGTGTCCGACGCGATGGCCGATCCGGCGATCGCGGCGCTCGTCGACGGCGTGATGACGCGCGACCTGCTCGCGACCGTCGACGTGCCGTCCGGCTATGACGCGCACGGCTATTGCGCGACGCTCGTGCAGCGCTTCCGCAATCCGACTCTCGCGCATCGCACCGAACAGATCGCGATGGACGGCACGCAGAAGGTGCCGCTGCGCTGGCTTCCCGCGCTCGCCGAAAGCGCGCGGGCCGGCGTCGAGCGGCCCTATCTGGAACGCGCGCTCGCGCTCTGGCTGCACTACCTCGCCAACGCGCGCGACGAATCGGGCCGCGCGCTCGCGGTCAGCGATCCGGGCGCGGCCGCACTCGGCGCGGCGCTGTCGGCAGCCGGCGATGCCACCCGCGCGGTTCGGGCTGCCCTCGGCAGCCTCGCGCTCGCCGGTTCGGCGGCATGGCCCGATGCAGTGATCACGCGCATCGGTGCCCATCTCGCGACGCTTCGCGCGAGCGGCACCGATGGGCTGCTCGCACCGTTGTACGCGCGCTGAACGACCGCTTACCCCGGTTCGCTGGACTCCTGATCGAACCGCGCAGTGCCCTGCCCGCCGACGCACATGCCGACGCGGCAAACGATCGACAAGACAACCATGACAGCCGGCCCACCGGCACGAAGGAGACGGACATGAAGCAGAAGTCGCAGGCGTGGTTCACGGTATTCCTGCTGTTCCTCGTGTATGGCATCAACTATCTCGACCGCGTCGCGCTGTCGATCGTCGCGCCGATCGTGCAGACCGATCTCGGCATCGACGCCGCGCAGATGGGCCTCGTCTTCAGCACGTTCTTCATCGGCTACGCGCTGTTCAATTTCATCGGCGGGCTCGCGTCCGACCGGCTCGGGCCGAAGCTCGTATACGTGCTGTCGGTCGGGCTGTGGTCAGTGTTCTGCGGAATGACCGCGCTCACCGTCGGCTTCGTGAGCCTGCTGATCGTGCGGCTGCTGTTCGGCATGGCCGAAGGGCCGCTGTGCTCGGCCGCGAACAAGATGGTCAACAACTGGCTGCCGCGCGACGCCGCCGCGACCGCGATGGGCCTGCTCAGCGCCGGCTCGCCGCTCGGCGGCGCGATCGCCGGGCCGATCGTCGGCCTGCTGGCCGCGCAGTTCGGCTGGCGACCGGCGTTCTGGATCGTATGTGCGATCGGGCTCGTGTGGGTCGTCGTGTGGATGATGTCGACCTCGGACCGTCCGGCCACGCCGGTCGGCGGCGCAGCGGGTGCGCCCGCAGCGACACCCGCCGCTGCGCCCCCCCACGCAGGTGCCGCCGCCGGCCCCGCAACGCCCGCACACACGCTGTCGCACTACGTGCGCCAGCCGCGCATCCTCGCGACGGCCGCCGCGTTCTTCAGCTACAACTACGTGCTGTTCTTCTTCTTGAGCTGGTTCCCGAGCTACCTCGTGCGTGCGCACCATCTGAACATCAAGGAGATGAGCGTCGCCACCGTCGTGCCCTGGCTCGTCGGCACGGTCGGCCTCGCGTGCGGCGGCGCGATCTCGGATGCGCTGTACCGGCTCACCGGCAACCTGCTGCTGTCGCGCCGGATCGTGCTCGTCACCTGCCTGCTCGGCGCCGGCGCGTGCGTGGCCGTCGCGGGCGCCGTGCAGTCGACGCAAGGCGCGGTCGCGCTGATGTCCGTGTCGCTGTTCTTCCTGTACGTGACGGGTGCGATCTATTGGGCGATCGTGCAGGACGTCGTGCACCCGGCGCGCGTCGGCGGCGTCAGCGGCTTCCTGCATTGCATGGGCAGCCTGTCGGGCGTGATCGGGCCGGCGGTGACCGGCTTCATCGTCGAGCGCAGCGGCTCGTTCGCGTCCGCGTTCGTGCTGGCCGGCGCGATCGCACTCGCGGGCGCGGTGCTGGCCGGCGTGTTCGTGCGCAACGCACGGCCGTCGGAAGTGCTGCGCGAACGCACCGCACACTGACCTTTCAAGGCTGACGAAGGCCGCGCGGCGCCGCATGAGTCAGCACCGCGCGGCCTTGTCGTTTCATCCAATCATCGCACCCTCGAATATCTCCCATCCGATATCGCGATTTCCGCTGTCGATCGCGCGCCTCTAGACTGGCTACGCGATGGCGACGCTGCGCAGCGGCACGCCCCCACGAAAACGATATGGGAGAGTTCGATGTCCGACCGGGATGCGCGCCGCGGCGCGCTCAAGACACTCGGCCTCGCGGCCGCCACGGCGCTGCTCGGCGCCGCGCGCACCGCTCAGGCTGCGACGCCCGAATCCGGCGCGCTGCTGGCCGGCGGCGCGACGCGCCTCGCCGACCTCACCCGCCGCCTCGCGGCCACGCCGAGACGACGCGACTTCAAGACGGTGCCGATGATCGTCGAGCGCCCCGATCAATGGGATCACGCGGCGCTCATGGAAGTGATCGGCTATCGCGGCGGCCCGAAGCAGGTGTGGGACAACACCGAGCTCGCGGCCCGTGGCTGAACCTGATGCGCAATGCGCTGAACGCGCAGGTCTGGGGATTCGGTCATCCGGACTTCCTCGTCGTGTCGGCCACGCACGGCGCCGCGCATCTCGCGCTGTTCGACCCGGCCGCGTGGGACAAATACGGCCTCGCGACATTCGCCGGCGCCGCGTTCGCGACCAACACGCTGCTCGCCGCGGAACCCGCGCAGTCGAAAGACGCGCAGGATCACGAACTACCTGATGGCGCGTTCTCGTCGCACGACAACAGCATCGCCGCGCTGCAGCAGCGCGGCGTCGTGTTCCTGGCATGCCACAACGCGATCTGGGAGCTCGCGGAACGGCTCGACCGCGCGAATGCAAATCCGGACAAGCTCCCGCTCGACGCGCTCGCCGCCGACCTGACCAACCACGTGATTCCGTCGGCGATCGTCACGCCGGGCGTGGTCGGTACGCTGCCCGAGCTGCAGCACGCCGGTTTCACTTACGCGAAGTGAGGCGCCCGATGACATCGATCCGCACGCGTTCTCCGTGGCGACGCCGGTGGCTCACGGCGCTGTCCGCCACGCTGGCCGCGCTCTGCTGCACGTCGGCGCTGTCGCTCGCTGCCCCGGCCGATGCTTCAAACAGCGTCTTTCCGCCGTGGCAGGACGGCCGCAACAACGACGCGACGAACCGCGGCCTCGAATTCACGGTGCCGCAGGTCGACGTGCTCGCCGATTTCCACGGCGACCTCACCGCGCCGAAGCTCGTGCTGTACGTCGGCGGCAACTACTTCTTCGTTATACAGACAGGTTAAAGACCATAGATTGAAGTCTGTAGCTCACCCGCACATAAGCAGGTATGGACGTTCACCCCGGAATCGGAAGCGTATGGACGTCGGCCGCGAGCGTATGTCTTTGTGACAGACGAGTAACGGCGGTCCCGGCCCAGCCTACGAGCGTTAGGCAACAGATCCGAATCGACCGACAGCAACCCTCTCGGGTTTTCCATTCCTCTTTTTACAGATAGGGGCGAGTTGCCAAAGCCGGCGCGTCAGACGTTCGAGTGTGTGCAACTGTGGTACCGCCCGCAGGGCGGCTGTCCACACCCTTGTGGTGTGGGCAGCAGAGTTGTGCATACGGGGACCTTGCAGTGCACCGTCATCATGACAACGGCCATTGTTACAGATGATGCTGCTCGTTCTCGAGGAGCGCACTCAATCGGTCAAAACTTCTGCTCAAGTTCAGCGACGAACTGGCTGGCTGTAATGTCCAAAACCTCACACCAGCTACATAGCTCAATAACATCCAGCCGGCGCTCGCCGCACGGATATCTGGGCGCGCATTCGCGCGTAAACTCGCTTGCTAAACCAGCATGTGCGGTATGTTGTACATCTGCGCCGTCCAAGTGCTGGACCGTCGACCGTACCCGCATGTTGCTGTCGACCGCCACAGCCGGCGACAAATCCCTCGAACCAGACTCGAATCTTCCTAGCCATAGCGGGAACGACAATTATGGTGAGTGATAGTAGGTACACCGTGCTCGTGCTCGACCAGCCGACACCTACCCTCTTCGTCGACTATGACGGCACGCTCCACCGGGGACACGCCGCTCTCGACCAGAACGGCGATGTGTTACTGGATTCGGGACATCCGCTGTTCGAATTTGCTCCTTTGCTGGCGGAAATGCTCGAGCCGTACCCGGACGTACAGATTGTCCTGACAACGTCTTGGCTCGACACACTACCGCTCGACCAGGTCGTCTCGTACCTGCCGGCTGCGCTTGCCAGACGGGTCGTGGGCACAACTTGCGGCATCAAAGCGCGCTTTGGGTATCTGATGGACGGGTCGGCACGGACCTATATCATCAGGTTTTACGTGTTCGCGAAACGCCTGAAAAATTGACTGGCGATTGACGACTCAGTCTACGGTGCATATCACCTGAGCACCGATTTCCTCGACCTGAGTCCGCACCTGGTCTTGCTCGACGCCCAGCGCGGAATTGGCGACGCGCAAGTCCAGCAGCGCATCCGGGAGTGGCTGGTCGAAGTGCATCCACCCTTGAGTTCCTAGCATCCAGCCGATGGTCCAGCGACTGCAGGAGGTGGTGGGCAAGCTGTACAAGCCACCGGCGGACGGTGCACGCCAGGTGTTTGCGCTGTCGCGCCGCGACGCCGAGAAACTGCCGCGGCTACCGTCGGTTGCCATCATCTCGGTCACCGCACCGGAGCGCCCGCCCGCCAGCCTCGATGGCTTCGCCCATCTGCTTCGCCTGAGCTTCGCGGACGTCGATTTCCTGAGTCCGAGTCTCTCGGAGAAGGCGCGGGAAAAGCTGGGGGAGGCGTTCACCGCAGAGCAGGCTCAGACGATTCGCGCGTTCGTCGAGGCCCTGCCTGACGAAGTCGTGTCGGTGGTCGTCCACTGCGAAGGAGGTTGCTCGCGTTCATGTACCATCGCCTTGGCGCTCCACCAGCTATATGGCTATCGCGCGGAAATCGAACATCTTTCTCAAGCCAACCCCTCAGTCGTTCGCACGCTGATAGGAAATGACCGTAAAGCTCATCGCGAGCGGCAACGGGCCCGTCGTTGAGACGTTTCAACGACCACGCCCGTTGTCCTGCAACAGGCAGCGACGCCCCGTCATGCCTTTATTGAGCCAAGAGTCTGTGACGCCACCAGCTTCGGCAGTGGCTCACATTTGCATTGGCACAAATCGTTCTCCAATGCGACCTGCTTACCCATCATCGTCATCGTGCGCGGTGAGCCGCCGCTTATGATGACGCCCGTCGTACCACAGGCGGGGCACTGAACAGGGGCGCCCAGATAAGCGAAAGGTTGGCCTTGCAACGAGGTCCCAGCGATACCGTCAACCACGACACCGTTGCGGTCAGTCTTATCGCCCTGACGAATGAACCGTCGGCTCATACCGGAAGCCCCGTGGACGAAGCCTCGGCATTGCACGCACGTTCGATATTTGCGGGCCACACCGGTTCGCGGCAAGTCAGTTGGGCGAACCACTGCATCAGGGAGAAAATGAATGCTGGAAGTGCGCCAATACCCATTACCAGCCACACCATCGGATTGCGCGAGTTAGTCAGGGCAGACCAGCCTTCAAAATTCAACCTAAGCGAATTGCGCAGGGAGGCTCCCCTCGGCAGAAACTCTGTCACGGGCGGCACGGAAGCGGGACCTTCCTCCATAAACCGCCGATAAAACTCGAAGTCTTGGTAAAGGATTTTCATGACCTCCCGGCCTCCCACACTGCTCTCATCGAATGCCATGACGACTCGTGTTCCTATCGAAAAAGTGTCCCTAACCAGTCCCTTGTCGTCAAGAACAAGGCAGCGAACCATACGCGGCGTGGTACGCGCGAGGCCCTGTCTGGGTTTGCGTTCAACGTACAGGAAAGCACTATCCCAAGGTACTGACACAACCCCGCCAGGGCCATTGTGCCTGAACGCATAAATCATCCGGTTGCGCCGGTCAAAACGGACGGGTTTGCTGATGTAGTTGAAACAGTCGCGCGTCAATGCCCAAATGCCAATCCCCGAGAAGCAAAGCCCGACAAACAGGAAAAAGCCCAGCGCACCGTACATGAAGCCCTGTTGTCCTCGCTGCTCGTAGATTGGAGGTACATGAGTCAGCATCCAAAGTAGGGCCGCCGTGAATGCCAACGAACCGAGCCCTGGCAGCATAAAGGCAAAAACCCCCCAGCCCTTCTCCGAGTAGGTTCCATCGCGGACCTCAAGACAGGTATCGCTCATCGAGAATACGGAACGGTCGTCCTTGGGCGTGTCAGATGCAGGCTGTCCGATTGCGAGACGAGCACCCTGTTCTTCCTCGCTGACCGGCCGATTCAGGCGGTACCACGAGAGTCCATCAAATGCCATCTCTTTTCTCCATCACGAAAGCATTGCCGCAAATGCCTTTTGGTCTTCGGCCAGAGTCGGAAACCGGTCTTTCGCCTCTTTCAACTTATAAAACATCGTTCGAGCTACTCATCCACTTTCTTTCCTTTGAAGTAGTTGTGCCGCAGGCCGGACACTGAACGTGTGGCGCCCAGATATGAGAAAGGTTGACCTTGAAACGAGGTCCCTGCGATACCGTCAATCACAGCCCCACTCCGGTCGGTCTTATCGCTCTGACGAATGAACCGTCGGCTCATGCTGTAAGCCCGTTGGATGGCGTCACAGCGTTGCACGCCCGCTCGACTTCCTCGGGCCACACCGGTTCGCGACAGGTCAGTTGCGCGATGTAGTAGGCAACAGCCAGGGCGAGTGTCGGTACCGCTGCAATAACCGTCATCAGAGACATAACCAGACTCCCCGACTTCAACAGGTCCGATGCGCCGTCGAACTGCAACTTTAGCGAATTTCGAAACGAGACTTCCGTACTGAGAAACTCGGCTACCGGAGGTACGGCAGATGGCCCCTCTTCCATGAAACGCCGATAGTATTCAAAGTCTTGATAGAGTTCTTCCATCGCCTGCTGTCCAGCCGGGCTGTTCTCGTCAAATGCCAGCTCTACGTATTTTCCGACGGAGAACGTCCCGACAACCACCCCCTTGTCGTTAAGCACAAGGCAACGGACCACACGAGGCGCGGTTGCCGCGAGCCCAGCTTTTGGCTTGCGTTCAATATACAAAAATGCGCTATCCCACGGAACTGAGAAGACGCCGCCTGGCCCATTGTGACGGAAGGCGTATATCGTGCGGTCCAGGCGGTTAAACCGTATCGGCTTGCGAGTGTAATTAAAGCAATCGACGAGAAGCGCTCGCACTGTTATTGCGAGCCCTCCAATGCCAGCCAATGTGAAAATGGTCAGCAGGAAGTAAACAATACCCTCCTGCCCTTTTTCCCGGACAGCGATTGGCATGTGTGTCGCTATCCACATAAACATCGCGACTAGGCACAAGAAGAGGAGACCAGCGGTAGAGAATGCCAGTAACCCCCAGCCTTTTTCACGATAAAGGCCATCACACACCTCAAGGTAGGAATCGGTTGCTTTGAAGGCCGTCCCAACACTCTTTGCACTATCAGTGCACCGTTCGTTGACATACAGTCGTGCTGATGACTCCGTATCCGTTACCGGTCGATTTAGTTTGTACCGGGAGTGTCCGTCGAAAGCCATACTGGTTCCATTCAAGAAAAAATTGCTGTAAACGCCTTCCGATCTTCTTCAAGGCGCTCAAATCTTTCACTAGTCGCCTTGATACCGAAATAGCATTGCTCTAGCCAATCGTCCACTTCGCGACTTTTGAAATAATTAATCAATACACCGATAAGAGCAGCGAGAAGGAGCAACGGCAACGTCAGAACACTTCCCAAAAACGCGGCAACGACCAAGGCTCCTCCGATAAGTGCCGACGTGGTGTAGAGCGCAAACATAAGAATATTTCCGTGCTCCAGTTCGTCGTAGGCATGGTATGCATCGATAGCCGCCGATACTAACCCGACTATAGCCCCACCGAACCTGCCCACGATGGCTAGGAACCGCCCAACCTTGGCCAAGCTCTCGGAAAGCTTGACGCCCACCTTCTCCATCTGCTCAAGCGCGGATGAACCATATTGTGCGACGCCCGCTACGAGCCCACCGACTGCATTGTCGAACTTGATGCCAGCTTCCGTCTGATTGAACCGATTCGCTTTCTTCAACTCCTCACGAGCGAAACGAAGATTGATTGCACCGAATATCGCACCAATACCCGCAAACCCGGGTTCTCCCTTCGTCATAAGCCGGAACTTCGGCATGTAAATCGTCTCGACCACTTCAGACGTCAGCGTCGCACCGGCCAACTTCTCGAAGCCGGGTTTGGCCTTAACGTTTGCCAGGGCGGCGGCCTCCGTCGCAGGGCTTTCGACTAGCACGAATTGCTTCGCCTTAATTTCCGGCTCGGCACTTCCTCCTACGGTGGCCTTGTCCTGAAGCTGTTTCTTCAGGTCCTGCACGCTAATTTTCTGCCGACCCGGCATCATTTCCTGCATCTGGCGGGCGACGTAATTCACCCACTGGTTTACCGACCCGTATACGGCCTTAAACTCGAACAGCTGTTTCGTCCGCATGCACAACGTGACATACAACGTCTTCGCCGCCGCAGTCTCCACGCCCGTACTGACCGCTTGAACGACTGGCCCACCGGTCTCGTGCAACAGTCGCGCCAGGGATTTCGCGACGGCAACCTTAATGCCCTTGTCCTTCGAATCCTCCACCTGCTCTATCTTGCTGTAGGACTCGATGAGCTTCGCCACAAACTCCCTCAGTTCCATGTACGGGTAACTGGACGCTTCCTTGACCTTCTCGGCCAGCACCGGGCTATTTAAGACGAACGCGCGCAGCAGCGGGTTGCGGGTATCGGATACGCTTCCTTGGGCCCACTTGACGAGCACGTCAATGGTTTCTTTGCGGTCCGCCGAGCCTTCGATGCACCGAGTAAATGTGTTGGTATAGTTCAGCCCGCAACGCCAGCTTCCCGACTCGTAGTCGAATTCGAACACATTGAGAAGCGCGGGACTGGAAAGCCATACCTGATGGTCTTGCGATAGCGGCACAAGCGTACTAGTTTGCTCCTGCCTCATGTCGTTTGCCATCTTTTGCCGAAAGTCGACGATGGCCTGCTGCCGATAGTGGGTCGTATAGGGCTTCCATGCCTCCGGTCCGGCCGTTGCAAGCTCCGCCGTCTTCTTCGCCTCAATGCTTTTGAGTTGCTTCTCAAGCGCCTTGCCACCATCGAACAGCGCTCCGAGGCTCATACCCTCATAGGCATTGGCTTCTAACATACTGGCGCCACGTTCAACGTCCTCTTTCGCCGATACCGCGACCGCTTTTTGCAGCGCACCGATTGCGCTGGCGGCCCAGATGCCGTGTTCATACGGTGCAAGCGCAGCGCCGAAAGCGACGCGCTGCTCGAAGTTGAGCTCCTGCGTGATACCGACCGGGTCCCACAATGCGAAGAACAGCCCCTTGTCCGGCAGGATGGTATCCATCGCCTTTTTCAGGGCCGGCTGCTGCCCGGCACGGTCATGGTACGGAAAGCAACCGGTAACGAGCGCATCGGGACGGCCGCCCTGGTATTCGCTCAGCAGCCCCTCGAGATGGTCCAGGCTATCCGCGTGCGGCTGGTTCATGCTGCCGTTATACCAGGCGGTCGCATCGAACTTCTGCATCCGCTTGTCACGACAGCCCATGAAATTCTTCGCATAGGTGTCGCGGACCTTCTGCGTCCAAAGCTCATCGCTGAACGCCAGATACACGGCTCCGGCATGTTCAGCGTCTTCAATGGTGATGCATTGGGCCAGTTGCGCATGCCCGGGTTGATGACAGCTGAACGGCTTCTCGAAACTACGGTCGAGCTTGATGCCGACCGGATAGTCGTACAAGTATCCTTCCGCCGTAACGGCATATATCTGCCACCGCTGTGTTTTCGGATAGAAGATATACACGTAGCCATAGCGCAAAGTGCGCAGCGTGTACTTTGCCTTCTTGAGCGCAATGCTGACAACGCCGTCGCCAAACTTGCCGCCCATGAGCGACATCGCGCCAGCAGAGCTGTGGGCCTTCGAGTTGGCCACGGCCCCGTAGCGGACGGGCAGAATCGGCAATCCCTTCTTCTTGCACATATTGCATGAATTGGGCGCGCGCGAGCTTGTCTGCATCGCGGACTGCGTGAGCTGGGAAATACTCGCAAAGTTCGTGTCGAGTGCCATTCTGTATCTCTCTCGTGCCCCCACTCGGGCTTATTGATATTGGATGCTCTCGCGCGCAATCGCTTCCCAGTCTGCTGCGCTCCAGTTCGCCACCGCTTCAGCATACGGGCCTTTCCGCGGCGCCTGCAGAACGGCCCGAACACGCGGGTGACGGTCGAAGTACGGGGAGACGAGTGTGCCGTGAAGTGCAAAAGCAAGCAGGTCCCCGCCAGCGAGTCCATGAGCTTCGCCTTTTGCAAGCTGCGCATCGAGCAGTGCCGGAATTTCGGGACGCGGCGCCGTACCATTGCGCCGGAGCAAGTCAAGCGCGCGCTGAACCAGCTCGATGCGCGCGATTCGTGCGTGCTGGTCCGCCGTAACAGCGAAGGCTGCGTCCAGTTCGGCGGCGCCGTTGACCACCGTCCAACCGCTCATGGGGTCGAGGTACGTCCACGATGCAACCGGCCCCAGAAGAGCACCCATCTGCTCAGCCTTCAAGATGCGACCCAAGTGCGGAAACACGCGCGGGTCGTAGTAGCGGAAGACCGCATCGCCCGAAGTTGGCGCCCGCAGTATCAACCGGTCCGCCAGATGGTGCTGTAGCCGGCCCGTCGCCTTGCCGCATTCGACAATGGCGCAAACGACCGGCGGCAAGCCATTCTCCAGGTCCGATTCGGCGCGCTCTCTCAACGCTGGCAATTGCAGTTCGGGATGCTCGGCGCAGTACAGCACGGGAGCCACGCCCTCGAGCTCGGGACGAGCCGCGGGAACCAACTCACCGACTTCATAGACCGGCGGCACGCCAAGCAGCTCGAGCTTCCCGTTGACGACTTCAACGATAACGTAGTGAACCATGCTGACCGCCCTACACGAGTGCCGAGCCGGCCTGCGCTGCGGCTGCGAACTGCTGGGCGCACGACTTTGAAGGCGCAAGCTGCGCCGATGCGTTATCGCCCCCCGGGCCATCGAAGACGAGTGGACTGCCCTTGACCTCGACCAATCCCGGCGCATGGATGAAGATTTTGCCGTCGGCGATGCGAATCGTTGCGCCGCCGGCGGTGAGGGTGATTTCCTTCTGGGCCGTAACATTCACCGAATCGGACGTGGACACGACCTTCACGGTTTTGTCTGCCGTAAGTTCGATGTTGTCCGACTGCGCCTGCACTTCGACCTTGCCTTTGCCGGCAAACAGCTTGATACCGGCGTTCTGCACAAAGAAGCTCAGTTTCTCGCCAATGCTGGCAATCCATGACTTGGCCGCCGACACATAGGTGCTCTCGCCGCTGACCAGATTGACGTGCTGGGTGGCTGCTGCGTGGAGTGATTTCTGCGTCGACAGTCCCATGTCAGCCGGGCTCGCGAGCAGCATGACGGGTTGCGAAAATGCGTTGGCGCTTCCGGTGCCGCCACCCGCTGTCCTGCCGCCCGCCATAGAGCCCTGCGCATCGCTCTGCGTCGTCGCAGCGAAGTCCTTGATGGCGTCCTGTGCGTCGTCCAGGGTCTCGGCCTTGCCGTCAGCTGCCGCGAGTGAGCGATGCTGAATCACGCCGCTCGAATCGATAAGGTGTTGCGTGGCTTCCTTCACATCCAGCGGCTGACTCGACGTACCGCCGCGGGCGTAGGTCGACACGTAGAGCCCGCGTCCGGCCCGCAGTGCGCCTGACGCCTCGGTCTTCAGTTCGAATCCCGCTCCAAGGTAGTTGCCGCGCGTATTGCCGCTGTGGTCGATGAGATAGCCGATGTGCAGATACGAATTCGCCGTCGAGCTGAAAAGCTGCGCCCGGTTCTGCGACGTGGAATCGTCGAAGACGAGTTGATTGAAACCCTGCCCGCTGTACTCCTGCGACTTGAAACCGGACAGCAGGCCGTTCGAATGCCAATGTGGCGTGTTGACAGCGTGAAAGAGCACTCCGCTGACGACCGGGCGGTCGCAATCCCCGTCGAGGTAATTGACGGCCACTTCCTGCCCGATTCGCGGAACAAACACACCGCCGAACCCTTTGCCGGCGTGCGGCAGTATCACCCGCATCCAGCACGATGACGTCTCGTTATTGCTACCCAGACGGTCCCAGTGCATCTGCGCCTTCACCCGGTTCAACTCGTCCGTGTACACCTCCTCACCCGCCGGTCCCACGATAGTGGCCGTCTGCATGTGCATGACCGGCTTTCTGTGCTCGAACGGGCTGCGGAATGGCACCGAGCGGCGCTGGACCTCGATTTCGGCCAGCACGAAGCTTTCATTACCTAACGGGTCTTTGGACACGAATGCGGCCTGCCGGTCCTTGTATTCGGCACGCAGACGCGACAGGCGCCGCTGCAGGCTACCCGGGAAGGGACGGCTGTTGCCCAGCGGCAGATTGTTCTGGATAGCCCAACGCACGCCGAGAATCGCGAACTCGCGGTCCTCAGGCTTGTCTGCTTCGTGCTCGGGATGGTCTTCGAGCGTGAACCATCGACCGGCGTCCATGCACGGCACACTGCCCACCCCGAAAAACCGTTTGCTGCGCGAGGCCATCTCTTCAAGTCGAATTCGCATAGCGCGCTCGCCACGGTCGTAGGACTCGCCGGTAACCGGAAAGCTATAGTGGCCCGCGTATTCGTAGACTTCCAACTGCTGCGGGATATCGCCTTGGTCGACCGTAGACCGGTCCGCCCGCTGCAAAGCGCGCGTTGGACGTTTGTAATCCGCCGTGCTGAACGCATATCCGACGCTTTGCGTCGTACGCTCGCCGCTCCATTCGACGAGTGTGCCGGCCTGACCGTCTTGGTCGCCGCGGTAGAACGGTACTCGCTGGGTAGCGAGCGCCTTGCAATTGAAGAGGTCGTCGGTCACGACAACCGTATGGGACTTACCGTCCTCGGCATACTCCACGTACGTGAACCACCCCTCTGACTCCATCAGCCGATGGACGAAATTGTGGTCGGTTTCGTACTGGGTGCAATAAGACCGCACTGCGCCCGGGTCTTTCGTGTCAACACGGAAGTGGCCCTTTGCCTGCATGTGGCCGCTGAACACTTCAGTCAGGATGTCGGCAGTCGTCAGGTCCTGGAAGATGCGCGCATCCTTGCGGTACTGCAGAAAGCGCATCCACGATGAAAAGGAAAGCTGGTAGTAAACGAGTCCCCCGTCCGCGCCGAGGCGTCGCGTGGCATAAACGTAGCCGTGCCAGGGCAGGTAAGACTCGTCGGCTTGACGCACCCATAACGTGACAGGTTGCGCCATCAGGTTCTTCAACTGGAGCGCTTGCTCCCGGGAAACGACGTCGACTGTGAGCTCGAAATCCCGGCCCACGCGAGATTCACCGATAACGCGCTGCGGCAAAAGCACTCTTGCCCCGAGAGGAGTGTCCAGGATGAGCGTCCGGTTCGTCTGCTCGATACCCGCGTCGAGCATCAACGCGTTGGGCAACCTACCCATATCGAATATCTCCTCGGGAAATTAACATGCACATAAATCGAAAGGACAAAAGGTCAGACGAGATTTTGACACAACGACCTTCCCGATTTGATAACAAACGTAAAAACAGCAAGCCTGCAATATTTTCCGAGTCAATGCACCGCAATCTCTCTCCTCGGGAGCATTGGTATTTTTTACATCACCCCAACGTACAGCAATCGCCCAGTACCATCTGTGATAAAAGCGAACAGTTCCCGCGCGTATCGTCCTTCATGGCGTGAGGGCGCTCACATTCTAAAAAATGCGCACCAAATGGACCTCCGCACAATCGCGTTGAGTTATTCAATTTTTCGAAAAATATAACGGCGAAAAATAAGCAACTGTCAGAAATTACTGGTCACGCAAATTTCGTCATGTGTCGCCGCCCTGCCCCGGCGACGTGATTGAACTCCATTCCAAAAGTTGATTCCGGAATACCGCGGCCGCATCTACTCGGAAACGACCCCGCCCGGCCTGCTCGTGAAGCAGATTCACGCGGGCGGTACGATCACCGTCGGCAACATGACGTGGACGGTCGAGCCCGAAGCGTATTTCGCCGGGCTCGGCAAGATCGACGAACTGATCGCGGACGGCACGCCCGACGGTCCGGCCGTACCCTACGTGACCAACCAGTTGACGATCATGGTGCGCGCGGGCAATCCGAAGCACATCGCGTCGCTGAGCGATCTCGCGCGGCCCGACGTGAAGCTCGCGATGCCGAACCCGGCGTTCGAAGGCGTCGCGCGGCAGATCCGCGCATCGCTCGTGAAAGCCGGCGGCGGCGATACGCTCGCGCGCACCGTCTACGACGACAAGGCGCGCGCCGGCACGACCGAACTCACGCACATTCATCATCGGGAAACCGCGCTGTTCCTGATGCAGGGACGCGCCGACGCCGGCGTGCTGTGGCAATCGGAAGCGGCGTTCCAGGAACAGGTCGGGCATCCGCTGATGCACATCGACATTCCGGCCGCGCACAATACGACGGCGATCTATGCAGGCGCGATGGTGAAGCACGCGCCGCATCCGGACGCCGCACGCGCGTGGCTCGCGTACATCCAGTCGCCCGAGGCGTTCCGGATTTTCGCGCGCTACGGCTTCGGGCAATATGACGCGACGGCACCGACACCGCAGCTTGCGCCACGGCAGGACCGGCCCGACGCGGGTTGATCGCGCAATTGCGCACGCCACAAGACAGACAATGAGGAGGGGACCCGTGAACGATTCGGGCGACACACCGCGACGCCGGTTCGCGCCGCTGCTGCTCGCCGCGGCAGCGCTCCTGGCCGGCAACGCGCGCGCGGACGACGTCGCGCTCGGCAAGACCATCGCCACCCGGGGCACGACGACGGGCGTGGCTGCATGCATCGGCTGCCACGGTGCCCAGGGCGAAGGCAACGCGGCCGCCGGCTTTCCGCGGCTCGCCGGCACACATGCCGCCTATCTTTCGGCTCAACTCGCCGCGTTCGCCGACGGCAGCCGCCAGAATCCGGTCATGCAGCCGCTCGCGAAACTGCTGTCGCCGCGCGATCGCGACGCGGTCTCCGCGTACTTCGCGAGCCTGCCCGTGCCGCCCGCCATTGCCGCTTCCGACGCCGCGTCGATCGACCCGGCGAACACCGGCGCGTGGCTCGCGACGCGCGGACGCTGGTCGCAGGGCCTGCCCGCCTGTGCGCAATGCCACGGCGCGGGCGGCCTCGGCGTAGGCACCGCGTTTCCGCCGCTCGCCGGCCAGCCGGCCGCGTACATCGCGAGCCAGCTGAACGGCTGGAAGCGCGGCACGCGCGCGCCCGGCCCGATGGCGCTGATGCCGATGATTGCCGGCAAGCTGTCCGACGCCGATATCGACGCGGTGGCCGCCTACTATGCGCGCGGCGGCGCCGCGAACGGAGAACAACGATGATCGACCGCTCGGTGGTGGTCCGCGGCGCGCGTGCCGCGCTGCTCGGTACGGCCTGGCTGCCCGCGCTCGCGTGCGCGGCCGCGCCGCAGGACGCCCCGGCCGCCGCTTCCGCTTCCGCCTCCGCCGCTTCCGCCTCCGCCACAGCCACCGTTCCCGCGACGACGACGACGGCGAAGCCGTTCACGCCGCCGCCCGAATCCGCGATACCCGCCGACGACTTCGGCAAGACCGTGAAGCTCGGCGAGCAGATCTTCCTGCACACACCCGAGCTCGCGGGCAAGTACGTCGGCAACAAGCTGACCTGCGCGAGCTGCCACCTCGACGCGGGCCGCCGGCCCGATTCGAGCCCAATGTGGGCCGCCTACCTGCTGTACCCGGCCTACCGCATCAAGAACGGCCACGTGAACACGTTCGCCGAACGCCTGCAGGGTTGCTTCAGATACAGCATGAACGGCAAGGCGCCGCCGGCCGGCGATCCGATTCTCGTTGCGCTCGAAACCTATTCGTACTGGCTCGCGAAGGGCGCGCCAGTCGGCACGAAACTGCCCGGCCAGGGTTTCCCGAAACTGCCGCCGCCCGCACAAAAAGCCGACTACGCGCGCGGCGCCGCCGTCTACACGCAGCACTGCGCGCTGTGTCACGGCGCGGACGGCCAGGGACAATCGAGCGGCGGCAAGCCGGTCTTTCCGGCGCTCTGGGGCGCACGCTCGTTCAACTGGGGCGCGGGGATGGGCGACATCCGCAACGCGGCCGGCTTCGTGAAGGCCAACATGCCGCTCGGGCTCGGCGGCACGCTGACCGATCAGGAAGCGTGGGACGTCGCGACCTTCATGGACAGCCACGAACGCCCGCAGGACCCGCGCTTCACCGGCTCGGTGCAGGACACCCGCGCGAAATTCCACGACACGCCCGACTCGATGTACGGACGCGAGGTGAACGGCCGCGTGCCCGGCGCGCCATGAGACCTGGCCGGCCCGGGCGGCGCCGCTTGCACCATCACGGACGCCAGCGATACACGACGAGGCTCGACCCGTTGTAGTTGTCCTTCGTGATCACGTATTCGCCGGTCGAGCGCAGGTACGCACGGATGCCGTACATCGAGTCGACGTCGTTGCCGACGTCCATCGCCGACGTGTTCGAGTTCGTCAGCGTGGTGACGAGGCTGCCGGTGTTCAGGTCGAACACGTCGACGTTCGGCACCGTGTGCACGTAGCCGACGAACAGGTAGTGGCCGGCCGCAGCCATCGATTTCGGATTCGCGCTCGTCAGGTTGATCGCCACGTTCGGCGTGCTCGTGTTGCCGGCCATCCAGCCGCGATAGACCTCGATGTGCCCGTTCATCGCGGTCCAGTCCCAGCTGCCCGAGATGCCCTGCGCGAGGATCATCGTGTCGCTGTCGGCCTGGTAGATGATCCGCGTGAGCGGCAGCACGGTGCGGGGAATCGGAATCTGCACCGGCTTGCCCCATGTCGGCTTCCCGGCCGCGTCGAAACCCGTCATCGGATAGTGGGAGATGTTGTTGGTGCGATCGAGCCCGGCCCACACGTCGCCGTTGTCGTCGAGCGAGAAACCTGCCGTTACCTGCAGCGTCGTGTTGAACGGCTTGCCGGGAATCGAGCCGTCCGGAATCGCGATGTAGCCGCTCGCGCCGTTGAAGTGATAGAGGTTGTAGTTGCCCGGGTTCTGCCCGGTCGCGACGAGCATCCGGGTGCCCTTTACCAGCGCCAGCTGGCCGAAATGCTGGCCGCGCTGGTAGTCGTTCATGTCGAGGCGCGGGTCCTTCGGATAGCTGAACGGATCGATCGTGTTCGCGACGAACGTGCCGCCCGCGGTGCCGGTGTACACGTTGTTGCCGCTGTAGAAGAACGCGCCGTCGGTCGCCGGATCGGGCGCGGCGGCACCCTCGAAGTTCAGCGCCTGCAGCTTCCATTGCAGCGCGCCCGTCGGGTTGTACGAATGCAGGTCGGTGCTGCCGTTGCGCCCGAGATCCCAGCCGCCGCCCCACGCGTTGTTCAGCACGTACAGGTTGCCGGCCGCGTCCTTGCCGATGCCTGCGACGCGCGTGAAGCGCTTGTCGCCGACCTGCCCCTTGATGCCCGACGTCGTGTCGAGATAGCCGCCCTGCACGCCGAACGTGCCGAGCTGCACGGGCTGGCCCACGAGCGCGTAGATCTTGATGTTCATGTCGGGGCCTTCGTCGCCCACCAGCAACTGCCCGCGCGGCGCATCGAAATACAGCGATGCCGGCCGCGCACGGGCCGCCATCTGGATCGTGCTCATCGCCGTGCCCGTCGGGCTGAACTGCGCGACGACGCCCGCACTCTTGCGCGCGACCCACAGGTTGCCGGCCGCGTCGAGCGCCAGCGCGCCGGGCCCCGATACGCCGATGTCGCGCTGCCACACGCCGTCCGTCGTGTAGACGCGCACGCGATTGCCATAGAAGTCGCTCGCGTACAGCAGGTTGCCGGCCGTCGCGAGGCCCGTGATCACGTCCGCGTACTGGATGCCCGTCCACGTGCTGACCGGAATGCGCAGGTCGCGCTGGTTCGTGCTGCGGTTGTAGCGGCCGACCGAGCCGCTGCCGAACGTGCGGTTGTAGCCGAGCGCGACGAACAGCGCGTTCGCATTGCCGGTGATCGCGCCGCCCTGGAATTCGTCGTGGATGCCGATCGTGCCGAGCGTCTGCCCGTTCTGGTAGATCGCGACGCCGCCCGCGTTCTCGTCCCAGCGCGAAGCCGTATAGATCACGCCCTCGGGGGCGACCCACAGCGAGCGCGCGCCGTTGCCGACGTGCGCGGCGAGCGTGCCGAACGTGTTCGCGAGCCAGTCCGTCGTGTATTGCGCTTGTGCGTGACTGACCGGCGCCAGCATTGCCATGCACAATCCAAGCAATGCCGCGCGAATTTGTTTCGATAACATGAATGATGCTCCCGGACGATCGTTTTTCGACACTCTAATTCGCCGCGTATGAAATATCGGTGATTTTTTCAAGAACCGGTTCAATTACCGTGCAAGCGATTCATTACGTTCCCTTACCGCACGACGCGAATTGACCAGCGATGGGGCATGCCGGGGTCACCACCGTGAAACCCGTCAACCAACGCCGTTGCGATCCGTCATTACCGGCACTTTGTTCCGGATTTCCTAATGCTCGCACGTCATTTTTTCTGACATGCGAGCATTGATTTTCATTTCCAGGAAACCGATTCGATTATTACAAATCGAAATAAAAATGAAAGAGAAAAAATATTATCCGGCGCACGCAGCCTTGCCGGGTAAATCGTGAATATATGAAATAAGGCAGTGTGCGGCGGAATGCCGTTGCCGATGAAGATGCGGACGAGGTCCGGGATGTACCGCGCGTGCGGCGAAGGGAAGTGGGCGGCGGTGAATGAGCACGGCCGCACGCCGGCGGGTGGCGGCCGGTTAAGGTCAGCTCGCGCTGTCGAGCGTCGGGCCGTCCCGGCCGTCGAGGTACTTGGGCAGCGCATCGACGACGTCAATCACGCGCTGCCGGTGGAACAGATGCATCCACGCAACCGGCGGCCCGCATCGAACGCGAGCCCCCGGTCATGCGCATGCCATCAGAACTTCTGACGCAGCCCGAGGCTGACGATCGCCTGCGATCGCGAGTCGGACGAGTGGCCGTTCGCCTTGTCCGACACCGACGCGGTCGCCGCCACCGGCCGGCCGAGCGCGTCGAGCGTCGTGCCCGACGCATGCTGGTACGCACCGAGCAGGTACACGCTGGTGCGCTTCGACAGGTCGTAGACCGCACCGAGCGTGACGTTGTGATACTGCGCACGGTTGTCGATGCCGTCGACTTCGCTGCCGCGCGTGTAGCTGTAGCCCGCGAACAGTTGCGTCTGCGGCTGCACGTTCCAGCGCGTGAACACGCCCGCGACGTTGAACGTCGCATGGCCGCTGAACAGCGACTGGGCACCGCTGCGGTACTGCACGTTGCTGTAGTTCACGCCGACCACGGCCGGGCCGAAGTCGTACGTCGCGCCGGTCGCGATGATCTGCTGCGACTGCGCGCTCGCATAGCCTTCGTTGATCGACGAGTTGAACAGGCCGTCGTCGGTGCTCCGCCATTTGCCGGCGGTCGGGTCGGTCGCGCCCGTCTTGCTGTTGTCCGAATGCTCGTAGCCGACGCCCACACGCAGCGGCCCTGCCGCGTACGCCGCGCCGACGCTCCACGTGTTGCGCTGCTTCATGCTGCCCGGCTGGCTGCCGAAGCCGTACAGCGCGCCGAACGTGAAGCCCGCGTAGTTCGCGCTCGTGTACTTGATCGAGCTGTCGACGCGCGCGGTCTGGTCGAGGTCGTCGATGTCGCCCGGATGCGCGCCGAAGCCGCCGATGAACGACGACGGGCCGACCGGGCTCACGAAGTCGTCGAGCGACGTGTACTGGCGGCCGAGCGTGACCGTGCCGTAGCGGTCGCTGCCGACGCCGACGAACGCCTGCCGGCCGAACTGGCGGCCGCCCTGGCCCGACGTGCCGTTGGTGATGTCGAAGCCGTTCTCGAGCACGAACAGCGCGCGCATCCCGCCGCCGAGATCCTCGGCGCCCTTGATGCCCCAGCGGCTGCCGGACAGGTTGCCGGTAGTCAGGGCGACGTCCGAGCGCCCCGTATAGGCGCCCGGCGAGCCGACCCGTTCGTTGCTGCGATAGGTCACGCCCGCATCGACGATGCCGTACAGCGTGACGGAGCTTTGCGCGGAGGCGATGCCCGCGAGCGAGAGCAGCAGCGGTGCTGCGATCAGTTGCTTGTTCATGATTTTTTAGCGTCTCCGGGCGGTGAGCCCGTTGTTCTATGCGAGTAGCGCGTGCGGTCGGCGAGATCCGCCGGCATGGCGAGGCCGGCAGCGTCCGCACACGGGAACGCGCGCATGCGAAACGCGCGCGCGACGTCGCGGCCAGCATGCCCGCCGCGGCCGCCATGGTAGTTGGAACCGGTTCCGGTCGATAGCGCAATAATGAAAACAGCTTCTTGCCAAAATCGAGATAATCAGCCGCGCGGCGGACGTCCCTGTACAGCGCGAGGCCGCGCGCCCGATAATCGGGCACCCGCCTTCCACCGGGAGTCTTCGGCATGCATCAATCGACCCTGCTGATCTTCGCCGCCGTCGCGTTCGTCGGGATCGCGACGCCCGGCCCGACCGTGCTGCTCGCACTGACCAACGGCTCGCGCTACGGCGCGCGCCGCGCGGCCTACGGCTTCGCCGGCGCGATGCTGTCCGACTTCGTGCTGATCGTCGCGGTCGCGCTCGGCCTCGGCGCGCTGCTGATGGCCTCGGCGTTCTGGTTCTCGGTGGTGAAATGGCTCGGCGCCGCCTATCTCGCGTACGTCGGCATCCGGCTGCTCACGTCGAAGGGCTCGCTCGACGTCGCCGTCGCGCATGGCGGCGCGGCGTACGAACGCAACGCGTCGATCTTCGCGAAGAGCTTCCTGACCGCGGTGACGAATCCGAAGGGCTATCTGTTCTTCTCCGCGTTCCTGCCGCAGTTCCTCGATCCGGCCGCCCCGCTGGCACCGCAATACGTTGCGCTCGCGGTCACGTTCGCGCTGCTCGACGGCGCCGTGATGTTCGGCTACGCGCTGCTCGGCGCGCGCGCTATGCGGCTGCTGAAGCGCTCGGGCGCGCTGTGGCTCGAACGCACGTGCGGCGCGATGCTGCTCGCGCTGGCGGGATCGCTCGCGCTGTATCGGCGGCATGCTGCGTAGGAGCATCGGCATGCGCGGTGCTTCGGGCGCTTCGAGCGCTTCAGGCGCGCCGTTCGCGCGGGTCGCATTACCCGCAACGTTCTCAACGGGCTCGCGATGAGAATCGACGTCCCGCCCCGCTCCGGTTTCCCCGGCCTGTCGCTGCGCCAGCTCGACCGCGCGGATCTCGACACGTGGTACGCATACCTGTCGAATCCCGACGTCGTCCGCCACACGAGCTGGAACCTGCATGCGCGCGACGATCTGCTGCCGCTGTTCGACGGCATCGAATCGGCTCATCCGGATTCGATCCGCCGCCTCGCGATCGTCGACGACGCGTCGGGCGCGCTCGCCGGGACCATCGGGCTGCATACGGTATCCACCGCGAACCGCTCGGCCGAGATCGCGTACGACCTCGCGCCGTCGCACTGGGGGCGCGGCATCGCGAGCGCGCTGTGCGCGAGCGTCACCGCATGGGCGTTCGCCGAAGGCGGCTTCATGCGGATCCAGGGCGTCGTGCTGACCAGCAATGCCGGCTCCGCGCGCGTGCTGCAGAAATGCGGCTACCGGTACGAAGGATTGCTGCGCGCATACCGGATGGTGCGCGGCATGCCGGGCGATTTCGCGCTGTACGCGCGCCTCGCGACCGACTGACGGGTCGACGCGACGCGCGACGCGCCGATCCGCACGCCGTCGACGCGAATGGACGACCCGCGGCGAATTCGCGACAATCGCCGTTCCCCGCCTCGACTCCTTCGCCATGAAAATCGCCGCGCTGTCCGACATCCACGGCAACCTCGCCGCGCTCGACGCGGTGCTCGACGACGTGCGCCGCCGCGGCGCCGACGTGATCGTCAACCTCGGCGACATCGTGTCGGGCGCGCTCCATCCTGCCGCAACGGCCGACCGCCTGATCGCGCTCGACCTGCCGACCATCAAGGGCAATCACGAACGGCAACTGCTGACCGGCGATCGCGACACGATGCGGCTGTCCGACCGCTGGGCGCACGACACGCTGCGCGACGACCATCGCGCATGGATCGCCGCGCTGCCCGAGCGCCTGACGCTCGGCGACGATGTACTGATGGTGCACGGCACGCCCGCCAGCGACCTCGTCTACTTCCTCGAAACGGTCACGCCCGACGGCTGCCGTGCGGCGACGCCCGATGAAATCGCGCAGCGCGCGGGCGACGAGACGGCCTCGCTGATTCTGTGCGGCCATACGCATGTGCCGCGCCTCGCGAAACTCGACGACGGCCGGCTGATCGTCAACCCCGGCAGTGTCGGGCTGCAAGCGTACGCGGACGATCTACCGCACCCGCACCGGATCGAAACGGGTTCGCCGCATGCGCGCTACGCGATGGTGTCGCGCACGCCGGCCGGCTGGCACGCCGAATTCCATGCGGTCGAATACGACTGGCATACGGCCGCCGCCACCGCGGCATCGCGCGGCCGCGACGACTGGACCGTCGCGCTGCGCACCGGCCGGTGCTGACGCATCGCCGCCTTCCATTCACCCGCTTCGTTCACCAGAAAGCCGATCCGTCATGCCCGTTCCGTCACAACTGCTGTTCCTGCCCGGCGCGTCGGGCAGCACCGCCTTCTGGCAACCGCTCGCGAGCCGCCTCGCGCATCCGGCCGAGCGTCGGATCGTCGGCTATCCGGGCTTCGGCGACACGCCGCGCGATCCGGCCGTCGACGACTTCGACGGTCTCGTGCGCCATGTGCTGAGCGCGATCGACCGGCCGACCGCCGTGATCGCGCAATCGATGGGCGGCGTGATCGCGATGCGCGCGGCACTCGAACGTGCACCGCTCGTCACGCACCTGGTGCTGACGGTCACGTCGGGCGGCCTCGACATGCAGGGGCTCGGCGCGCAGGACTGGCGCGCCGGCTTCGCGCAAGCGAACCCGCAATTGCCCGACTGGTTCCTGACGTTGCGCGCCGACCTGTCGCAGGGCATCGGCCGCATCGCGCAGCCGACGCTGCTGCTGTGGGGCGACGACGATCCGATCAGCCCGGTCGCGGCCGGCAAACGCCTGCTCGAACGGCTGCCCGATGCACGGCTGCACGTGGTGCCGGGCGGCCGGCACGATCTCGCGGCCGTGCATGCCGAAACGCTCGCGCCGCTCGTCGACGCGCATCTGCAGCGCGTGTGACGCAGCCCGCTTCGACCCAGAAGCCCGCGACGCGCTCGACGCCGCATCTCGGGGCGCCCCGTCAGGTCGCGTTCACCAGCGTCAACCGCGCTTCGAGTCCGCCGCCGTCCGGCCGGTTGCGCAACGTGAGCGTGCCGCCCATCGCGAGCGCAAGCTGCCGCGCGATCGCGAGGCCGAGCCCCGTGCCGCCCGTCTCGCGATTGCGCGACGTCTCCACGCGCCGGAACGGTTCGAACACCGCATCGAGCTGATCGTCCGGAATGCCCGGCCCGCGGTCGAGCACCGCAATGACCGCGCCGCCGCCCGGCGCCGCCTGCACGTCGATCTCGGCCGCGCCCGCGAACTTCAGCGCGTTGTCGACGAGGTTGCCGACGATCCGGCGCAGCGCCTTCGGCCGCGTGACGAGCGCGAGCGGGCCGCCGCCATGCAGCGCGACGTCCTGCCCCGCATCCGTGTAGTCGCACACGATGCTGTCGAGCAGCGCATCGAGATCGATCCGGCGCGCGGCCTCTTCCGTGCCGTGCAGCGTGCGCGCATACGCGACGCCTTCCTTCACCAGATGCTCCATCTCGAGCAGGTCCTGGCGCAGCTTCGCGCCCTGCGCGTCGTCGTCCATCACGTCGACGCGCAGCCGCATCCGCGTGATCGGCGTCTGCAGGTCGTGCGAGATCGACGCGAGGATCTGCATGCGCTCGGCCATGTATTGCGCGATGCGGTCCTGCATCGCGTTGAACGCCCGCGCGGCACGCGCGACTTCGGACGGCCCGTCCTCGTTCAGGCGTTCGCCTTTCAGGTCGGGGCCGAGCGCGTCGGCCGCCTGCGCGAGCTGCTTCAGCGGCCGCGTCGCGAGCCGCACCGCGAGCCAGCAGCACCCGGCCAGCACCGCGAGCTGCAGCGCGAGCACGACGGGCAGCCAGCCCGACAGCGGCACCGTCGACATCGGGTGGATGTCGATCGTCAGCGGCGAGCCGTCGGTCAGGCGCAGATGCACCTGCAGATGTTCGCGATCGCCGGGGATCGCGTTCGCCGTCAGCGGATAGTCGCCGCCGATGCCGTCCGAGATCGAGCGCTCGACGCGCGCCGAGAGCCGCGCCTCCGGCGGCGTGCCCGTCTCGCCGGGCCCGAGGATGAACGCGTAGCTGCGCCGTGCGAGACGCGGCAGCCACGCGGCACGCTGGTCGGGCGGCAGGTGATCGAGCAGCGCGACCGAACTCGCGACCTCGCGTTCGATGTAGCCCATCATCAGGTTGGTGGTCGCCTGGTCGCGCTCGGTGACGGTGAGCCAGAACGACAGCGTCTGCGCGAGCGCGAGGCCCACGCACAGGATCAGCGCGAGCCGCGCGAACAGCGAGCGCGGCCAGTGCCACGGGGTGCGCGCGCTCATGCGTCGCCTTCGACCGCGGTCACCGCCGACGAGAACACGTAGCCCTCGTTGCGCAGCGTCTTGATGTAGCGCGGCTCGCGCGCGCCGTCGCGCAGGCGCTGGCGCAGCCGGCTCACGAGCAGGTCGATCGACCGGTCGAACGGATCGGACTGCCGGCCCTGCGTGAGGTTGAGCAGCTGGTCGCGCGTCAGCACGCGCTGCGGATTGTCGAGGAACACGCGCAACAGCCGGTATTCGGCGCCGCTCAACGCGACCAGCGTGCCTTCGGCGTCGAGCAGGTGACGCCCCGTCGTGTCGAGCCGCCATTCGCCGAACGCGAGCATCGCGGCCGACTCCGTCACCTGCATGCCGGGCGGCAGCATGCGCGCGCGGCGCAGCACCGAGCGGATCCGCGCGAGTAGCTCGCGCACCGCGAACGGCTTCGCGAGATAGTCGTCGGCGCCCATCTCCAGACCGATGATGCGGTCGGTTTCCTCGCCACGCGCGGTCAGCATCAGCACCGGCACCGTCCGGAACTTGCCCGCGCGCAGATCGCGGCACAGCGTGAGGCCGTCCTCGCCGGGCATCATCAGGTCGAGCACGATCAGGTCGGGCGCGCCGTCGTCGAGCGCGTTGCGCATCTCGCGGCCGTTCGCGGCGAGCGACACGCGCATGCCGTTCTTCTCCAGGTAGTCCGCGATCAGTTCGCGGATCGCGCGATCGTCGTCGACGATCAGTACGTGGTCGATCTTGTCCATGGGCGGTGTCGTTGGCGTGATGTTCCGGCTGGCGATGTCCGCTTTTATACCCCACCGCGGGCACCCGTTTGTATCCCAATGTATCGCGCCGCCGTGACGACACACAACATTGCACACACGCGGCTTGCCGGACACATCGCAGATACGTCGGCGCGGCCCAATGAGGGCTGTCGAAACCTGTCCGGCCGCCGCCCCCGCGCGGCGGCCGGCCGAACCGGAGAACCGCCATGCCGACCAGACTCAAGACCGCCGCCCTCGTGATCGCCCTCGCCGCCACGGCCGGGCTCGCCGCGTTCGCCGGCACCCGCGACGACGCGGGCATGCCCGCCTCGCTGGCCGGCACGCCGGCGCCCGACTTCACCGGCATCGAGCAATGGCACAACAGCGCGCCGCTCAAGCTCGACCAGCTGCGCGGCAAGGTCGTGCTGGTCGATTTCTGGACGTACTCGTGCATCAACTGCATTCATACGATTCCGTACGTGAACGACTGGTACCGGAAGTATCGCGACCAGGGGCTCGTCGTGGTCGGCGTTCATACGCCCGAGTATCCGTTCGAACGCGATGCGAAGAACGTCGCCGATGCGGTCAAGCGCTTCGGCATCCAGTATCCGGTCGCGCAGGACAACCGTTACGACACGTGGCGCGCGTACGGCAACCAGTACTGGCCCGCGCTGTACCTGATCGACGCGAACGGCAAGGTCGTCTATACGCGGTATGGCGAGGGCGGGTATGACAAGACGGAAGCGGCGATTCGGGGGGCGCTGGCGCAGGCGGCAGAAGGGACAATGGGAACGAAGGGCGCGACGCGTACGCAGTAGCGTGCGCCGGCGGGGGTGCCACATGCGCCCCCGTGCGATTCACCGTGACTCACCCGCGCTTCGCGTCGGCTTCCGCCAGCATCGCCTCCCCGATCGCGAGATTCCCGTCCGCGATCAGCGCGTCGCCCGCGCCGCGAATGTCGTCGACCGCCTTGTTCTGCCCGAGCTTGCGCTTGCCGACGAGCCGCGTGATCTCGATCTGCAGCCCGACGATCGACTGCAGCATCGTGTCGAGATAGTCCTTCGGCGCGTCGGCCATCTTCCACGGCGCCGGCTGCGACGCCTCGTGCGTGCGCGTCAGCCGCGCGACCACGCCGCGCACGAACTTCTCGTCGTCGCGCACGGTGATGCGGCCGTGCGCATGCACGACCACGTAGTTCCACGTCGGCACCTGCCGATGCGCGACGTGCTTGCTCGGGTACCAGTTCGGCGAGATGTACGCGTCGCCGGCGCGGAAGATCACGAGCACCTCGTCGCCATCCGCGACGTCCTGCCAGACCGGATTCGCGCGCGCGACGTGCGCATGCAGTTCGCCGAGGCCGCCGTCGCCCGGCAGCAGTTCGAACGGAAGGTGGTTCGCGTCGAGCCCGCTGTTCCCGCGCGTGACCAGGGTGCCGAACGGATGCTGGACGATCAGTTCGCGCAGCACGTCGGGACGGGATTCGGCGAAATCGGCGGGGACATACATGGCGGCTCCACGGTCAGACAGGGTTGGGAGGGAACGGGTCGGAACCGGCCCGTCATGCCCCGATTGTGATCGCTAACTGGTTTATGCTGTAGAGCCGGTTTAGAACATTTTCAGCAGACCAGAATCATGGCCAGGACCGCCCGGATCGTCGAAATCCCGTCGCTCGGCGCGCTCGACCGCGCGGCCGGCGACCTGAGCCGCCAGCTCGCGCAGGCGTTGCGGGACGCAGTGCGCCGCGGCGACGTGCGGCCCGGCGACACGCTGCCGTCCACGCGGCTGCTCGCGGCATCGCTGCAGGTCGCGCGCGGCACCGTCGTCGACGCGTATGCGCAACTCGTCGCCGAAGGCTTCCTGGAGTCGCGCGGCGGCGCCGGCACGCGGGTCGCGAACGCGCTGGCCGAGCCGTCGCCGCCGGCTGGCGCACGGCCCGGCGCCCGCGAGCGTGCCACCCACGCCGGCCTGCCCGAACCGGCCGCGACGTTTGCGCGGATCGCCCGCGAATTCCGCCCGCTGCCGGCCGTGCCGTTCGCGATCTCGGTGCCGGTCGGGCTCACCGCGCCCGACGACATCTGGCGCCGGCTCGGCAACCGCCTGCGCGCCCGCGGCGCCGGCGCGCCGTCCGGTTATGCGGATCCGCAAGGCGCGCTGCCGCTGCGCGAAGCGATCGCCGATTACGTGCGCCGCTCGCGCTCGGTGCGCTGCAGCGCCGAGCAGGTCGTCATCACGAGCGGCACGCAACAGGGGCTGCACCTCGCGAGCCAGATCCTGCTCGGCCCGAACGATCGCGCGTGGGTCGAGAATCCCGCCTATCGCGGCATCACCGCGCTGCTCGAGAGCACCGGGCGGCGCGACGCGATGGTCCGCGTGCCGGTCGACGCGGACGGCATCGAGGTCGAGGCCGGCATCCGTCTCGCGCCGGACGCGCGCGCGGCGTTCGTCACGCCGTCGCACCAGTATCCGCTCGGGATGCCGATGAGCATGGCACGCCGCAACGCGCTACTCGGCTGGGCGCGCGCGCATCGCGCATGGGTGGTCGAGGACGACTACGACAGCGAGCTGCGCTACGAAGGCTATCCGTTCCCGTCGCTGCAAGGCCTGGATCCGGAACACGTGATCTATCTCGGCACGTTCAGCAAGATCCTGTTCCCGTCGCTGCGGCTCGGCTACGTGGTCGCGCCCGCCGAGCTCGTGCCCGCGTTCTGCGGCGCGCGCGTGCTGATGGATCGCCACGCGCCGACCGCCGATCAGCACGTGCTCGCCGCCTTCATCGCGGAAGGCCATCTCGACCGCCACATCCGCCGCGTGCGCGGCGTCTACGCGGAACAGCGCGCGCTGCTGATCGACACGCTCGGCGCGCGGCTGCCGCGCGAGCGCGCCTGGGTGCAGCCGGGCGATCAGGGGATGCACGTCGTGCTGTGGCTCGCGGACGGGATCGACGATCTCGACGTGGTGGCGCGCGCCGCGCAGGCAGGCGTGGCGGTGCGCGCGGTGTCGCCGATGTTCGCGCCGGGCACCGCGCGTCCGGGCCTCGTGCTCGGCTTCGGCGGGTTCGATCGCGCACGGATGGAAGCGGCCGCGCAGCGGCTCGCGGACGTGGTCGGCGAAGCCGCCGGCGTCGATTCGTCGGAGGAATCGCGGCGACGCATGCGACGAAAAGTTGTCCGCGGGCAACAAACGTAATCGTCTGTAACGCCTGCAGGAAAACCGGCGTTTTGGCCACAGGTGACGCTGCGCGGTTTGCTAGGATCGCGCCTTTTCCGCTCGCGCTCCTGCCGCCGTGAATCGCTTCGTGCCGTATCTTCGAGATCTGTGGCTTCGCTGCCGTACCGGCGCCCGCGCGCTCGGCGCCGGCGCGTGGCATCGCCTGCGCCATCCGACGCGCCGCGGCGTCGCGCTGACGCTCGCCGCGATCCCCGTGCTCGGCCTGCTGGTCCTGCTCGCGTTCGTGCCGTTCACGCCGAGCATCGGCGACATCCGTAAGGCGCGCATCGACCGTCCCGCGCGCGTGCTGTCGGCCGACGGCCAGCTGATCGCCGAGTTCCGGCCCGTGAACCGCGAATGGGTGCCGCTCAAGCAGATCTCGCCGCACATGGTCGACGCACTGATCGCGACCGAGGACCATCGTTTCTACGCGCATCACGGCATCGACTGGCGCCGCACGCTCGCGGCGGGGCTGCATACATTCTCGGGCAGCCGCCAGGGCGGCTCGACGATCACGCAGCAGCTCGCCCGCAACCTGTATCCGGACGAAGTCGGCCGCGCGCCGACGCTCACGCGCAAGGTGAAGGAGCTGATCACCGCGTTCAAGATCGAGGCGGTGTACAGCAAGGACGAGATTCTCGAGACTTACCTGAACACCGTGCCGTTCCTGTACAACGCGTACGGCGTCGAAATGGCTGCGCGCACCTATTTCGGCAAATCGGCGGACCAGCTCGACATCGTCGAAAGCGCGACGCTCGTCGGGATGCTGAAGGGCAACAGCTACTACAACCCGGTGCTGAATCCGGAGCGCGCGGTCCAGCGCCGCAACATCGTGCTCGCGCGGATGGCCGCGATGGGCATGCTGTCGCCGCGGCAGCTCGCGCAACTGCAGCGCCGCCCGCTGCGCGTCGACTTCGAGCCGCAAACCGCGCAACCCGGCCCCGCCCCGCACTTCGCGGTGCAGCTGCGCAAGTGGCTGATCGCCTGGGCCGACCGCAACAACTACGACCTCTACTCGGACGGCCTCGTCGTGCGCACGACGCTCGATGCGCAATTGCAGGAGATGGCGACGCGAGCGCTGACGCAGCAAACCGATCGCCTGCAGGCGATCGCCGATGACGCGTGGCACAACCCGTCCGGCTGCGGGCTGCGCAACGACCTGTTCCGCGGCTTCATCCGGCAGACGCCCGACTATCGCGACGCGCGCGCCGCCGGGCTCGCCGACGCGGCGGCGCTGAAGCAGCTCGGCGCGAATCGCGCGTTCGTGCGCGCGTTATGCGAGCGCAAGACGCAGGTACAGGCCGGCTTCGTCGCGCTCGATCCGCGCAACGGCGCGATTCGCGCGTGGGTCGGCAGCCCCGATTTCGGCAGCGAGCCGTTCGATCACGTCGTGCAGGCGCGGCGCCAGCCGGGCTCGACATTCAAGCCGTTCGTCTATGGCGCCGCGTTCGCGGACGGCATGCGGCCGGACGATACGTTCGTCGATCGCCCGGTGGCGATCCCGATCGGCGCGCACGCGGTGTGGCGCCCGACCGATGCCGAACCGCCGACGGACGCGCCGATGACGCTGCGCGACGCGCTCGCCCTGTCGCGCAATCGCATCACCGCGCAGGTGATGCAGCGCGAAGGCGCGGCCAGGGTCGCACAGCTCGCACGTGCGATGGGCGTGCGCGAAAGCCCGCTCGACGCGGTGCCGTCGCTCGCGCTCGGTACGAGCCCCGTCACGCTGAAGGAAATGGTGTCCGCGTACGGGACGATCGCGAACCGCGGCGTGTACGTCGCGCCGCAGATGATCACGCGCATCGAGGATCGCGATGGCAAGGTGCTCGCCGCGTTCGGCAGCGCGCCGCCCGAACGCGCGATGCCGGTGGCCGCGGCACAGACGCTGGTCGACGTGATGCGTGGCGTCGTCGATTACGGAACCGGTGCCGACATCCGCTCGCGCTACGGGATTCGCATCGACGTCGCGGGCAAGACCGGCACGACGCAGGACAACACGGACGGCTGGTTCATCCTGATGCATCCGCAACTGGTGGCCGGCGCGTGGGTCGGCTTCGACGACGGCAACGTGACGCTGCGCAGCGACTACTGGGGCGCGGGCGCGCACAGCGCGCTGCCGATCGTCGGCTCGTTCTACGATGCGGCGCTGCGTGCGCGTGCGATCGACCCGCATGTGCAGTTCTCGCCCGACTTCCGGCCGCGCAGCGCGCCAGCGCCGGCACCGAGGCGGCGTCCGCATCCGGGCCTGTTCGACTGGCTGAAGATTTTCCGCTGAGCGCGGCACGACTAAGACGCTTCGTCCACCCGGACGAAGCGATCCCGGCCCGCACCGCGCATCATCGACGCAACCCGTCCATCGATGCCGGAGGCCGCATGACCCACAGCGCCGTCCAAATCGCGAACCTGCTGTACCGGTACGCGGAGCTGCTCGACGCCGGTGACCTGCCGGGGATGGCGGCGCTGTTCCGGCATGCGCAGATCAAGGTCGAGGAAGCGGCGCCGACGATCGGCGCCGATGAATTGCTCGCGCTGTTCGACGCGCGCGTGAAGCGCTACGCGTGCGGCACGCCGCGCACGAAGCATGTAATCACGAATCCGCTCATCGAGATCGACGAAGCCGCGCATCGCGCGACGGCTCGCTCGTACTACACGGTGCTGCAGGCCGTCGACGGCCTTGCGCTGCAGCCGATCGCGGCGGGCCGCTATCACGACGCGTTCGAGCGCGTCGACGGCGCATGGCGTTTCGCGTTCCGCGACTACACGCTGTTCGATTTCGCGGGCGACCTGCGTCGCCACCTGAACGATGCGCCGGCCGCTTGACGCGCCGGCCGGCGAACACGGCCGGCAACGCGCTCAGGCCGCCGCGAGCGTCGCGGCCAGTGCGTCGAACTGCGGCGCCCACGCCGCGCGGCCTTCGTCGCGCCGGCGGACCGGCTGTCGTCAGTCCGCCGTGTCGCCGCTCTTCGGCAGCTTCGACCATGCGTTGCGTCCCGGCGCCGGCGACCATGCCGGACGTGTCTTGCGCGCGCTGTCGATCACGACCAGGTAGCGCCCGGCGATCGGCGTGACGTCGCGATCGCGGCGCAGCACCCACAACGACTTGCCGTCCTCGACGCGCGCCTCGTAGTCGTCGTCGAGGATGCCGTGCTGGTCGATGAACGCGTTCAGCGAAGCAGGAATCCGCACGCAGCCTTTCGAGTGCCGGATGCCGAGCAGCGGCTCGAGGCGATCGGGATCGGTCGCGTGCATCTGGAAGCGCATCGGCGACTTGCCGCCCTTGCCCCAGCCGCGCTCGCCGTCCACCCAGCCGAAGTCGTAGATGCGCATGTCGCGCTTGCCGTAGCCGCGAATACCGTTGTCGTTCGTCGTGCCTTCCGCGCGGAAGTCCATGTTGTCGGGCGAGTGGTGGAACACGCCGAGCGGCGTCAGGAAGTGATCGTATTTGCCGGGCCAGCCGGTGCCGACCGGCGACGCGCCGATCATCAGCCACGCATTGGTCGGCGTCGCGCGGAAGTAGATGAACAGCGCCTGCACGTTCGGCGCGCGGTCGACGATCGCGACGTATTCGCCGGCCAGGTCGCCGAGGTCTGCATCGGCGAGCGCCTGCTGAAGGCGGACGCCATACGCGCGCTGCTCGCTCGCGGGCACGTTCAGGCGTCGCGTGACTTCCTGCGTGAAGCGCTTGCGCATGTCGATCGCACGCGCGGTTGCGCTCTTCGCTTCGTCGGCCGACAGCGGCGGGTGCCGGCGCGGCGGCGTCGGTGCGGGTGCTTCGGCTTCGCTTGCCGGCGTGCCGGATGCTGCCGATGTAGGCGATGCCTCCGATGCTGCCGATGCGGCGGAAGCCGGGGATGCCCCGCTGGCGGGCGACGCATGATGCGCGGCGGATGCCGCGGATGACGGCGCGACTCCGGACGACACATGCGCCGGCGAAGCCGAATGCGCGGCCGAAGCCGCGGATGACGACGCGACGCCCGACGACACATGCGCCGGCGAAGCCGAATGCGCGGCCGAAGCCGTTGATGAGGATGACGTAGCAGTTGCCGACGGCACGTCGGACGCGGCAAAGGCGGGCCGCGCGACAAGCACGGAGATCGGGAGAACGGCCGCGAGCCACACATGGGTGGCGACCGCGAGAGTACGGCAACGCGGCTTGTACAACCGCCGCGTCAGGTCGGAGAGCATCATGCGATCGAAACCATCGGCCGAACCGGCCGCCGCACGTTGCGAACGGCGCATCTCCCGCGCGAGCCATCGACACGCCGGCCGCACGCATGTGCCCGGCGCCGACGCCTCTTCGCGGTGGAGTCGTTCGCAGTACAACGCGTTCGGTCCAATGGCGGCTAATGAGTCGTCAGGTCTTTCATTCTACCCGCGCGGACACGAATCGGCAGGGCCGCTTCCCCGGTTTCGCCGCGGTTTTGCGCTTCGTCACACTTTGTTTCAACTCATTGCCGCTTGATGCGCCGCTGCACGGCAGGTTGCTTCGCCGGGCGTGTCCGGCAAGACAAAACCGAAACGCCCGGAAATTCACGCGCATGCGGCATACGACACGCGAACGCGCAACCCCCGACTACTTCGAAATGGTTTCGAGCGCGATGCCCCTGGTACGCGGCCCCATGAACCCGATCGCGGCCATCACGATCACCATCGCGCCGGCGATGAACGCGAACACGCCGAACGTGCCGAAACCCTTCAGCACGGCCGCGATCACGAACGACGAGAAGATCGCCGAGAAGCGGCTCCACGAGTAGACGAAGCCCACCGCGCGCGCGCGGATCGACGTCGGGAACAGCTCGGCCTGATACGCGTGGAAGCTGTACGACATGATGTTGCTCGCGAGCGTGAGGCCGATGCCGAGCACGATCAGGAACGCGCCCACCGTCGTCTGGCTGAACAGCAGCCCGCAGACGACGATCGCCGCCGCCATCGCGACGATCACCGACTTGCGCTCGAAGCGGTCGGCGATCACGAGGCCGATCAGTGGGCCGAGTGGCGCCGCGAGCGCGATCACGCTCGAATACATGAGACTCGACGTGATCGTGATGCCCTGCTTGATCAGCAGCGTCGGCACCCAGTTTGCGAAGCCATAGAAGCCGACCGTCTGGAACACGTTGAAGATCGTCATCATGATCGTGCGGCTGCGATACGGCGGCACCCACATGTCGCGGAAGCTGCCGCGCGGCGGCACCGGCTCGGAGGGCGCGGGCGGCGGCAGCGGCCGGCCGTATTCGGCTTCGACCTTCGCCTCGAGCGCGCGCATGATGCGGTCGGCTTCGTCGACGCGGCCCTGCTGCGCGAGCCAGCGCGGGCTCTCCGGCAGCGCGCGGCGAATCCACCACACGAACAGCGCGCCGTGCGCGCCGATCAGCACGACCCAGCGCCAGCCGTCGAGGCCGAACGGTGCGTGCGGCACGAGCAGGTACGCGAGGAACGCGACCACCGGCACCGCGACGAAGCCGACCGCCTGCTCGCACGCGAACGCGCGGCCGCGGATCTGCTTCGGCACGAGTTCGGAGATGTACGTGCCGATCGTCACCATCTCGACGCCGAGCCCTAGGCCGACGACGAAACGCCAGAAGTTCAGCCCGCCTGCCGTGTCCTGGAACGCCATCACGACGTTGGCGGCCGTGTACCACAGCAGCGACCACGTGAAGATCGCGCGGCGGCCGAAGCGGTCCGCGAGGAAGCCGCATGCGATCGTGCCGATGAAGAGGCCGGAGAACAGCGCGGCGATGAAACTCGCGACGCCCGTGGTGCCGAACAGGCCGTGCGTCGTCGCGGACAGGATCCCGCTTTTCACGAGGCCCGGCGCAACGTAGCCGCTGTACAGCAGATCGTAGAGTTCGAAGAAGAAGCCGAGGCTCAGCAGCACGACGAGCTTCCAGACGCTGCGGGTCGGCGGCAGGCGGTCGAGGCGGGCTGAAATCGAGCCGGCGTCGATGGAAGAGGACGAGGTGGCTGCCTGGGGAAAGCTGTCCGTTGAGACCATCTGGGTCGTGTCTCCTGATCGTGTCGTGTGTTGTTGTCCGGCGGCCGATCGGCCCGGCCGCCGTCGGGCGATTCGTCGCATTGTACCGGCACGCCGCGCGCGCCGCGTCGCGTGGCGAACCGGTTCCGACACCCCACTTTCGCGCCGGACCATGTGTAACTTGCGTAACCGTCTGTCGAATCCGTAAGGTTCGAAGGCATCGCGATCGTCTGCCACTCGCGCGCATCCGAAACCGGCACGGCCCCGTCTGCAAGGGGCTGCCGGGCCGTCGCGCGCTCGCGCCGGCACCGCGAGACACGCCAGGCAACGTGCGCAACCGGCAGCGCCGCCGCCGCCACGCCCCGGTAACATGCTACCGGGCCAACTCCCGGCTTCCGGGCGCCTTTCGGCACCCGGCATTGTCGGCAAAACGTAAGCATTCCATGTTCATACAACGACTCTCCACGTACGCACGCCGGATCGCGCTGTTCGCACTGCTGCAGTTCGCGGCGATCGCGACCGCGTCGGCGTTTCCGACGGCTGCGTCCGCACCGGGCGCGAGCGGCGTCGGCGTCCCCGTGCCGACCATTTCGCTGAACGACGCGGTTGCGCGGCTCAAGCAGATGCAGGTGCAACAGGACCGCATCAAGCAGCAGACATCGAACGCGACCAACAGCAAGGAGCTCGACGAGCTCGGCGACGCGACCCAGGAACTGAGCGCCGACGTCGACAAGCTGCAGAGCCAGCTCGCGCCGCAGCGCACGCAAGTCCAGGCGCAGCTCGACGTCCTCGGCCCGCCGCCGGCGCCGGGCGCATCGCCCGAAACACCTGCCGTCGAACAGCAGCGGGAGACGCTGAACGCGCGCAAGGCGCAGATCGACGCGGCGCTGAAACAGGCCGCCGACCAGAAGACCAACCTCGCGAACCTGAACGACCAGTTCGCGAAGCTGCACCGCAGCCTGCTGAAGAACCAGCTCGCGTTCCGTTCGGGCAGCATCTTCGGCGCGCAGTTCTGGCTGCCGCTGTTCCACCTGTCGCCGGACGACGTCCAGCGGCTCGAGGACTTCAACGACGAACTGCGCGACATGCTGCGCTCGTCCTGGACACCCGGCCAGCGCGCCATCACCACGCTGCTGCTGATCGCCGCGCTCGCTGCCTGGCTCGGCGGCCGCCGCGTCGTCGAACGCGGGCTCGCGTGGTTCTGCCTGAACCGCCTGCCGCCCACCCGGCTGCGCCGCAGCGCGCTGGCGCTGGCGACGGCGTTCTCGACACTGCTCGCGACCGCGGTCGCCGTACAGATCCTCTATCTCGCGCTCGCCCGCCACTCCGAACTCACGTCTTCGATGACCGATCTGTGGGACCAGTTCGCGAAGCTCGCCGTGACCTGCGCGCTGATCGCCGGCCTCGGCCGCGCGCTGCTCTGCACGAAGCATCCGTCATGGCGGCTGCCGGCGCTCGCCGATCCCGTCGCGCTCGCGATGAAGCCGTTCCCCGGCGTGCTGGCCGCGCTGCTGCTGATGTCCGGCACGCTCGAGTCGATCAACCGGATCGTCGATACCAGCCTGTCCGTCACGCTGTTCGGCCGCGGCATCGTCTCGCTCGTCGTCGCGCTGACCGTCGGCGCGTCGATCCTGCGCGCGAATCGCGTCCGCACCGCGCTGGCGGCATCCGGCGAGGCGCCCGAGCAACGCTCGACGCTCGCCGGGCTGATTCACGCCGGCGTCACGCTGGCGATCGTCGTGTCGCTGGTCGCGCTGCTGATCGGCTACATCACGGTCGCGCGCTTCATCACGTACGAGCTCGTCTGGTTCGAGATCGTGGTGTGCAGCGTCTACATCCTGACGCAGCTGACGCGCGACGCGAGCGAAAGCCTGTTCTCCGCGAACCTGTCGACCGGCAAGCAGATCAAGCACCTGTTCGCGCTCGACGACCGGCATCTCGACCAGGCCCACACCGTCGTGTCCGGCCTCGGCACGAGCCTGCTGATGCTGATCGCGGCGATCGCGCTGCTGACGGGCGGCTTCGGCACGACGCCGAGCGACCTGCTCGACAGCGCGGTCGCGATGATCGGCGGCCAGCGGCTGCAGAGCCTGAACATCATGCCCGACCGGATCCTCAACGCGGTGATCGGGTTCGCGATCGGCTTCTACCTGCTGCGCTCGGTGCGCCGCTGGCTCGACGGCGAGTTCATGCCGGCGCTCGGCATGGACGCGGGGATGCGCGTGTCGCTGATCACGCTGTTCACCAACGTCGGCTACGTGCTGCTCGTGCTGATGACGCTGGGGCTGCTCGGCGTCAGGTGGAGCAACCTCGCGTGGATCGTCAGCGCGCTGTCGGTCGGTATCGGTTTCGGCCTGCAGGAGATCGTGAAGAACTTCGTGTCGGGGCTGATCCTGCTGACCGAGCGGCCGGTGAAGGTGGGCGACATGGTCAGCATCGCGGGCGTCGAAGGCGACATCCGCCGCATCAACGTGCGCGCGACCGAGATCCAGCTCAGCGACCGCTCGACCGTCATCGTGCCGAACTCGCAACTGATCTCGCAGAACGTGCGCAACGTGACGATGGGCAACAGCACGCAGGGCGTCGCGACGCTGATGCTCACGTTCCCGCTGAACACCGACCCCGAGCAGGTGCGCGACCTGCTGCTCGACGCGTATCGCGAGCACCCGGCGATTCTCGACAAGCCGGCGCCGTCGGTCACGTTCAGCCAGCTCGCGCCGGACGGGATCACGCTGAGCGTCACGGGCTACGTGGCGAGCCCGCGGATCGCCAGCTCGACGAAGAGCGACCTGCTGTTCGAGATCCTCAAGCAGTTGCGGGCGGCGCAGATCACGCTGTCGACGCCGCAGATGCTGGTCGTGCAGAACATGCCGGCAAGCGACGCTTCCGCCCCGCACGAGTAAGCGATCGAGCGGGCATGCGCCGATCGGGCATCGGCGCGCACGCATCGCCGCAAGCGACAAGGGCCGGTTACCGCTTTCGCGGCAACCGGCCCTTGTCATTCGATCGATTCGACCGTCGCGGCGCCCTCCCGGACGCGCTCCGTCAGACGTCGAACTTCACGCCCTGCGCCAGCGGCAACTGACGGCTGTAGTTGATCGTGTTCGTCGCCCGGCGCATATACGCCTTCCACGCATCCGAACCCGACTCGCGGCCGCCGCCCGTTTCCTTCTCGCCGCCGAACGCGCCGCCGATCTCCGCGCCGCTCGTGCCGATGTTCACGTTGACGATCCCGCAGTCGCTGCCCGCTGCCGACATGAACTGCTCGGCCTCGCGCATGTCGTTCGTGAAGATCGCCGACGACAGGCCTTGCGGCACCGCGTTGTGCAGTTCGATCGCATCGTCGAAGTTGTCGTAGACCATCACGTACAGGATCGGCGCGAACGTCTCGCGCTCGACCACGGCCGATTGCTTCGGCATCCGTACGATGGCCGGGCGCACGTAGTACGCATCCGCGTGACCGACGTCGACGCGCTCGCCGCCCTTCACCTCGCCGCCCTGCTCGCGTGCGTCGCCCAGCGCCTTCTGCATCGCATCGAACGACGCGCGATCGACCAGCGGGCCGACCAGCGTGCCTTCTTCAAGCGGGTTGCCGACCTTCACCGACGCGTAGGCCTTCTCGATGCGCGGCAGCAATTGCTCGACCAGGCTGCGATGCACGATCAGGCGGCGCAGCGTCGTGCAGCGCTGGCCGGCCGTGCCGACCGCCGCGAACGTAACTGCACGCACGACGAGATCCAGATCCGCGCTCGGCGCGACGATCATCCCGTTGTTGCCGCCGAGTTCGAGGATGCCGCGCGCGAGACGCTGGCTCAGCACCTTCGCGACTTCCTGGCCCATCCGCACGCTGCCCGTCGCGCTGACGACCGGCACCTTCTTCGACGCCGTCAGCACCTCGCCGACATCGCGCATGCCGAGCACCAGCTGGCTCAGCTCCGCCGGCGCGACACCCGGATGCGTCTTGTCGAATTCGCGGATCGCCTTCTGGAGCAGCACGTGGCACGCGATTGCCGTGAGTGGCGTCTTCTCGGACGGCTTCCACACGACCGAATCGCCGCATACGAATGCGAGCGCCGCATTCCACGCCCACACCGCGACCGGGAAGTTGAACGCCGAGATCACGCCGCACACGCCGATCGGGTGCCACGTTTCCATCATCCGGTGGCCCGGGCGCTCGGACGCGATCGTCAGGCCGTAAAGCTGGCGCGACAGGCCGACCGCGAAATCGCAGATGTCGATCATTTCCTGCACTTCGCCAAGGCCTTCCGACGTGATCTTGCCGGCCTCGAGCGTGACGAGGCGGCCGAGCTCGGCCTTGTGCTCGCGCAGCACGTTGCCGAACACGCGCACGAGCTCGCCGCGCACCGGCGCCGGCACCGTGCGCCACTTGAGGAATGCGTCGTGCGCGGCGTCGATCTTGCGCTCGGCGTCGGCGGGCGAGTCGACCGCCAGCGTCGCGAGCGTCGCGCCGTCGAGCGGCGAACGCGCGGTCAGCGCATTGCCTTTCCACTGGGCGAGATCGATGTCGAGCGCAGCAAGAATGTCGTTGAATTGCATCACTTCCTCTTCAGGGACAGATTGATCGGTGCGGCGGCGACGCCGCCCGCGTGATTCGATTGGAGCGCGTTCGTGCGCCCTGTGCAAGCGGATGCGCAGCTCGGCAGGCCCGGTGCGCCGCACGGCGCATCGCGCAGCGCCGCCGCCGGAAACCCGGCCGGGCGGCGCGCCCCCGCCTCGCGAGGCACGATCCATGAGACACATTGTCGATGGCCACAAGTCCGGCCGCTATTGATATTAACTCACGACTTCATTCCCAAAACGCAACAACCCAGCAGGACGAATCCGCCCGTTTCGGCACCGGCATGGGACGTATCCAAGGCCGATGGCCGGGCCGCCGCGGCGGTCCCGATGCGCGGCAAGTTGATGACAAAGTTGCATCACCCTGTGCGGAAATATCGTTTGCGGCGCTTGCGGCCGGCACCCACAATCGGGGCGGCGTCGAGGTGCACCGCACCCGGCGCGCCGACGGCCGCCCAACGGGCGGCCGACGACAGACGAAGGCAACACGCGTCGCGGCCCGGCGGTCCCGGTCGATCCGGACCAGCCCCGCGAAGCAGTGCCGCCGCCCGGCCGGCGGCCGGCAACGCGCCGCCCTTCGTAACCAAAAAACAATCCCGGAGACAGCGCCCAGCACCCGCCATGCATTCAGATGCCCGCCCCGACTCGCCCCGTCCGTCCGGCTCGCCGCCCGCGCAGCCGTCCCTCCACCGCAGCCTGCAGGCGCGCCATCTGCGGATGATCGCGATCGGCGGCTCGATCGGCACCGGCCTGTTCGTCGCGTCCGGCGCTTCGATCTCGCAGGCCGGCCCCGGCGGCGCGCTGGTCGCGTACATGCTGATCGGCCTGATGGTCTATTTCCTGATGACGAGCCTCGGCGAAATGGCCGCGTTCATGCCGGTGTCGGGCTCGTTCGCGACCTACGGCGCGAAATTCGTCGACGAAGGCTTCGGCTTCGCACTCGGCTGGAACTACTGGTACAGCTGGGCCGTGACGCTCGCGGTGGAACTCGTCGCCGCGCAGCTCGTGATGCACTACTGGTTCCCGCACGTGCCGGGCGTCTGGTGGAGCGCGATCTTCCTCACCTTGATCTTCGCGCTCAACGCGCTGTCGGTGCGCGGCTTCGGCGAAGCCGAATACTGGTTCGCGCTGATCAAGGTGCTGACGGTGCTCGCGTTCGTCGGCGTCGGCCTGCTGATGATCTTCGGGATCATGCAGGGCGGCCCGAGCGCGGGCTGGGGCAACTTCACGATCGGCGACGCGCCGTTCGCGGGCGGCTGGGCCACGATGCTCGGCGTCGCGATGATCGCGGGCTTCTCGTTCCAGGGCACCGAAATGATCGGCGTCGCGGCCGGCGAATCGGAGAACCCGCGCACGACGATCCCGCGCGCGGTCAGCCAGATCTTCTGGCGCATCCTGCTCTTCTACGTGTTCGCGATCTTCGTGATCGGCGTGCTGATTCCGTACACCGACCCGAGCCTGCTGAAGAGCGACGTGACCGACGTCGGCGTGAGCCCGTTTACGCTCGTGTTCCGCCACGCGGGCCTCGCGTTCGCGGCCGGCGTGATGAACGCGGTGATCCTGACGGCCGTGCTGTCGGCCGGCAACTCGGGCATGTACGCGTCGACCCGGATGCTCTACAACCTCGCGGTCGAGGGCCGCGCGCCGAAGCTGTTCGCGAAGCTGTCGCCGGGCGGCGTGCCGCGCAACGCGCTGTACGCGACGACCGCCGTCGGCGCGCTGTGCTTCCTCACGTCGCTGTATGGCGATAAGACCGTCTACCTGTGGCTGCTGAACACGTCGGGCATGGCCGGCTTCATCACCTGGCTCGGCATCGCGGTCAGCCACTACCGGTTCCGCAAGGGCTTCCTGAAGCAGGGCTACCGGCTCGACCAGCTGCCGTACCGGTCGAAGTGGTTCCCGTTCGGGCCGCTGTTCGCGTTCGCGCTGTGCGCGATCGTCGCGCTCGGCCAGGACTACCAGGCGTTCCTCGCCGACAGGATCGACTGGGCCGGCATCGCCGCGACCTACATCGGCCTGCCGTTCTTCCTCGCGATCTGGCTCGGCTACGCGCTGGTGCGCAAATGCCGCCTCGTCCGCTACGAGGACATGGAGATCGCGCCGTGGATCGAGCGCAACGCGGCGCCCGACGCCACGGTCAAGACCGACGCCGGCTATCCGGCCTACATCGCCGCTCCGGTCAACCCGACGCCGGGCGCATGATGCCCGGCCGCGCACCGGCCGCCGCCCGACCGCGGCGGCCGGTGCGCTGAACACCCCATTCGACGCGGCGCGCGCGTTCAGGCAAGATCGACGCGCGCCGTCCGTTTTTCCGTCGTCACGAGTCATCGAAAACGCATGCAGAACTTCTACGAAGCCACCGTTACCCGCCAGCCCTACCCGCAACTGACCGGCACGATCGACACGCAGGTCTGTATCGTCGGCGGCGGCCTCGCCGGCCTGTGCACGGCGCTCGGCCTCGTCGAGCGCGGCGTGCGGGATGTCGTCGTGCTCGACGGCGAACGGGTCGGCTTCGGCGCGTCCGGCCGCAACGGCGGCTTCGTGTTCGGCGGCTACAGCCTCGACAACGCGGACCTGCTGCGCACGCTCGGCCGCGACGAAGGCCGCCGCCTGTACCGGCTCACCGTCGATGCGGTCGACCTGATCCGCGCGCGGATTGCCCGCTACGGCATCGACTGCGACATCGTCGACGAGGGCGTGATGCTCGCCAACTGGTTCGACGATCCGTCGCGGCTCGATGGCGTGCGCACGCTGATGAAGCAGGAATTCGACGTCGACTGGGAACCGGTCGCGACCGACGCGCTGCGCGCGCGGCTGAAGACCCAGCGCTATTACGGCGGCCTGTTCGAGCCGAACGCGTTCCACTTCCATCCGCTCAAGTACGTGCTCGGCGTCGCGGCGGCCGCCTCGCGCGGCGGCGCACGCGTGTACGAACGCTCGGCCGCGCTCGGCATCGCGCGCGAGGGCGCCGGCTACGTCGTGCGCACGGCGCAGGGCACGGTGCGCGCGAAGGACGTCGTGTTCGCCGGCGGCGGCTACGCGCGCGGCGTGTCGCCGCGCATCGAGCGCGCGGTGCTGCCGATCGCGACCTACGTGATCGCGACCGAGCCGCTCGGCACGCGGCTGCCGGACGCGATCGACGCGCCGTACGCGATCTACGACACGCGTTTCGCGTTCGACTACTACCGGCCGCTGAAGGACACGCGGATTCTGTGGGGCGGCCGGATCTCGGTGCTCGACCGCGGCCCCGACGCGATCGCGCGGCTGCTGCGGCGCGACCTGCTGCGCGTGTATCCGCAACTCGACGGCGTGAAGGTCGAGTACGCATGGGGCGGGCTGATGAGCTACGCGCGGCACAAGATGCCGCAGATCGGCCGCGATGCGGACGGCGTGTGGCACGCGATCGCATTCGGCGGTCACGGGATGGCGCCCACCACCGTCGCCGGCGAAGCGCTCGCCGCCGCGCTGGCCGGGGAGCAGCCGGTGCCGGAAGGCTTCGCCGCGTTCGGGCTCACGCGCACGTTCGGTCTCGCCGGCCTCGCGGCCGCGCAGCTCACGTACACCGCGTACCAGGCCCGCGACGCGCTCGCGTCGTGCCGGCGCTGAGCGGCGACGGCCGCCGAAACCGCGCGGCCGATTAGAGCAGAAGGTCGGCCGGGCGGCGATTTCCCGCATGCTAGAATGATTTCTTCATGCCGCCGCGAACCCACAACAAAGTCACATGAAAGCTGGAAGCAAGGCCGCCACGTCCGAAAGCCGCGCGCTTGCGACCGATGCGCGGCGCAAATACGATCCCGAGCAAACCAAGCGCAACATCCTCGACGTCGCCACGCAGGAGTTTTCCGCGATGGGCCTCGCCGGCGCGCGCGTCGACGCGATCGCCGAGCGTACCAACACGACGAAGCGGATGCTCTACTACTACTTCGAAAGCAAGGAAGGCCTGTACGAGGCCGTGCTGGAGAAGGTATACGGCGACATCCGCGCGCTCGAGCAGGAACTGCACGTCGGCGACATGGAGCCGCGCGAAGGCATGCGCCGGCTCGTCGAATTCACGTTCGACTATCACGACAAGCATCGCGACTTCGTCCGCCTCGTGTCGATCGAGAACATCCACGGCGCGAAGTATCTCGAACAGCTGAAGTCGTTCAAGAACCGCAACGTCAGCATCATCAAGACGCTCGAGGAACTGCTCGAGCGCGGCGCGGCGAGCGGCGCGTTCCGCAAGGACATCGACGCGTTCGACCTGCATCTGCTGATCAGCTCGTTCTGCTTCCACCGCGTGTCGAACCGCTATACGTTCGGCGCCGCGTTCGGCCGCGATCCGTCGGCGCCGCGGCTGCGCGCGCGGCATCGCGAGACGATCGCCGATTCCGTGCTGCGCTACGTCGCCGCGTAAGCGCATCGCGCGGTTTCATCCGAAGGCCGGCGACGAGCGCTGAACCCGCCGCCCGGCCCTCTCCCGACCGGCACTACGACGCTTGCAACCGGCATGAGCCGGATTCACGCGGCGGGTCCCTTCAAGCCGCTCGCGCCGCTCAGGCCGCCTCAGGCCGAACTTCCGCCTCACGCCAGTCCGTCGGCGCCGACGCCAATGCGATCCGCGCCTTCTCTTCCGGGCTGCCCGCCACGTAATACTTCTTCGCCCAGCTCGAATCCGGTGCGAGCGCGAGGTGCCGTTGCGCACCGGCGCCCTGCCGTTGCGACTCGATCGACAGCGCCCGCGCGCGGTAGTGCTCGTAGAGCCGCAGGAATTCCGCGAGATAGATCGCCGCGATCCGCGCGTCGCGAATCTCCAGCAGGTTCTCGTCGTTGTACTGCTCGGAATTGCGGCTCATGTTCGCCGAACCCGTGTAGACGATCGGGTTCGCGCCTTCCGCATCGATCACGATGAACTTGTGGTGGATCACGACCGGCGGATAGGCCGGCGCCGGCTCGCCCGGAAAGAGGCGCAGTTCCGGCTCGAAACCCTGCGGCACCGTCGCCGGTGAAAAATACGCGGCGTCGATCACGTCGCGATGATCGCGCCGGCGATGGTAAAGCTCGAGATTCGCGAGCGTCGCCGCATCGAGCGGCCGGCCGTCGTGCTGCGCGGCATCGGCCTGCGTCGCGCTGCCGGCGTTGATGCGGTTCACCAGACCGAACATCATCAGGCCGCGGTCGCCGGCGGCAAAGCATGCGTCGCGCAGCGCCGCGTCGGTCGGCATGAACAGGCAGAACGACACCGAATGCTGCGCGGCCGCGATCGCGGCGACGATCGTATCGATCTCGGTGCGCTGCCCCGCCGGCTCCGGCGAAAACGCGACGCGCACCTGCGCGCTGCCGATCGTCAGCGGCTCGGACCAGCCCGGCGACAACTTCGCCGTCTCCGCGATCGTCGGATTCGCGGCCAGCGCCTGCGCACGCGCGTTGTACAGCGCCGCGAGCGCCGGCGAATCGAATGCGTGCAGCACGTTCGCCTGCTCCGTCAGCCCTTCGGTCGTGAAGTTCGCTGAACCGGTCAGCACGCGCGCCGGCGTCGGCGCAGTCGTCCCGTTCGCCGGTGCGTCGGTCACGATGAATTTGTCGTGCATGATGTGCGTCCTGTCGCGCGGCGCGCGCGTCGCGAGGCCCTGAAGCGCGTCGACGGCCGGCTGGTTCGGCGACGGCAGCGGCGGCTTGCCCTTGCGGGCGGTCAGGTGCGCGTCGTAGACGATCGCGAGCGACGCTTCGCCGTGCTGCCGTCCGAACGCCTCGAATGCGGGCAACGCCCACAGCGTGTCCGTCAGGTGATAGACGGCCGAGACCGCGCGCGACGCGGGGTCGAGCATCTCCGCGAACACCTGTTCCATGTCGTTCGCGAGCCACGTGCGCAGCTTCAACGCCTGGTCCGCGCTCGGCGCCGCATGCGGCGCGAGACCCAGCGCCGCGACCTGCTTCGCGAACGCCTGCGAGCTGACCACCGCGCGATTGAACCACGTGCCGACGCCGTCCACGATGTGCGCGGGCAGCACGACATCGCACACGCCGGCCTGCGCATCGAGCACCTTCAGGTTCTCCGGCGTGCCGACGACCGGATAGACGTCATAGCGGAACGACGCATCGCGATCCTGCGGATCGATGCGCGCGTCCCACCACATGAATTTCTGGATCGGTGCCTGGTCGGTCGGCGCGTCGCCCTGCGTGCCGGCGGCCGGGCCGTCGAACGTGAGCCGGTTCGGCAGCCAGCTGTTCGGCGCGCGCGTCTTGCCGTCGGCCGACCAGAAGCCCGGCGTGCGTCGGATCGCGAAGCCGAGGAAGTCGGTGCGCGAGGCCGCGTCGGGCCAGTCGAAAGCGAGGAGAACCAGGGTCGGGGAAAGATAGCTGCGTACGCTGACGGTCATTCTTTGCTCCTGCCGCGGCGGCCGGTCGAAAGGAATGAGTCAGTGTCGAAGGCGCATCTTCCCGTGCGATGACCGTTCGATGAACCTTGTATGTCGAAGCCGCGTCAGTCGCACACGAGCAGCTCGATGCCGCGCGCGGTCAGCGCGCGACGCACGGCCTTGTCCGGCGCGCGTTCGGTGACGAGATAGCGCGCGGCCGAGGCGCCGTTGATCCGCACCGGCGTCACGCGGCCGAACTTCGAATGGTCGGCGACGATGATCGCGGTGCCGGCCGCCGCGATCATCCGGCTGCGCACTTCGGCGGCGAGCCGCGAGTAGTCGGTGCAGTCGCCATCGGCCGTGATGCCGCCCGCGCCGACGAACGCGAAATCGACGTGGTATTGCGCGAGCTGCTGGATCGTATCGAGCCCGAACGTCGCATCCTCGTCGTCGGACAGTTCGCCGCCGAGCAGCGTCACGCGATTGCCGTTGCGCCGCGCGAGCACGAACGCGGTGCGCCAGTCGTTCGTGTAGATCGACAGCCGGTGCCGGTCGGCCAGCGCGAGCGCGACCGCATGCGGCGTGCTGCCCGAGTCGATCAGCACCGAGGCGTCGTCGGGCACGAATTCGGCCGCGCGTCGCCCGATCGTGCGCTTCGCTTCGGCATTCGCCGCCTCACGCTCGGACAGGCTCGGCTCGCGGCGATCCGCCGCCAGCGCGCCGCCGTGCGTCATCACGAGCAGGCCGCGCGCCGCGAGCGCGTTCAGGTCGCGCCGTACCGTCTCGCGCGACACGTCGAGCGAGCGCACGAGTTCGGCGACCGACAGCGCGCCCGATCGTCCGAGCTCCGACAGAATGTATTGATGACGTTGTTCCGCCAGCATCGCAATGCGCCCGAGGCGACTGGTAATGGGTAGGCCGACCATTGTATTACGGCCGTTTGACCGCCATTTGACGGCGGTGCGTCCGGCCGCGGCCACGTTTCACGAAAGCGAAATTCTGTATTGCCCGATGCGCGCGAATCGGCGTGGCAAGCGGTTGCTACACTCTGCGTTTCGCCGAACGACAGACCATCAAGGGGCTTGCGTCATGTACCGCAAAGGCAGTGTGCTCGAAATCCAGTTTTCGCCGGAACGGCTCAACGACGGGGCCGGCGATCCGTACTGGATCGACCTGACGCTCGACGAGGCCCGCCGGCTGTACGAACAGCTCGCCGCACGCTTCGCGACCGATGCGCGCGCGAACCAGCCGCTCGACACGTTCTCGCTCGACTGATCCCCGCTCCTCTGCGCGCGCCACGGCGCGCTTTCATGCCGCGGCGCCTTCGCCCGGACGGCCGCTAACCGGACGGCCGGCGTGCTGCCGTGCTCGTGGCGGATCACGCCCGCGGCCAACGTGCCGCGCACCGCTGCTGCATGCGTTCCGCACGCGCCACGCGCGAATGCAGAATCCGACAAGACGGCCACGCCGCTTCACCCGATACTGGCCGGCTCACGATTCGTCCGGCCGTATCGCGGCCCGCCACGCATGTTTACCTCGCTCGTCGCCGCGGCTTTCGTCGCGCTGTGGTCCACCGGCTTCATCGTCGCCCGGGCAATCAAGCCCTACGCCGACCCGAACCTGTTCCTGCTCGCGCGTTTCGCGGGCACGGCCGTGCTGTTCGGCGCGGTGGCGCTCGCCGCGCGCGCGCCGTGGCCGGCGCGCCGCGAATGGCCGCGCCACCTGATCGCGGGCGCGCTGCTGCAGGGCGTCTATCTCGGCGCCAGCTACTGGGCCGTCGCGCAAGGGCTGAACGCCGGCGTGATGGCGCTGCTCGGCGCATTGCAGCCGCTTGCCACCGCCGTGCTCGCGGTGCCGCTGTTCAACGAGCGGCTGCCCGCGCGCGGCTGGCTCGGGATGGCGCTCGGGCTCGCCGGCGTCGCGCTCGTCCTCGCACCGAAGGTCGCGGGCGGCGTCGCGCCGCCGGCGGGCGCCGCGCCCGCGTGGTTCGTCGTGACCGTGTCGATCCTGTCGGTCGGCTCGATCACCGCGGGCTCGCTGTACCAGAAGGGCAAGCTCGCGCAGAACGACCTGCGTACGGCCGTCGCCGTGCAGAACCTCGGCGCGGCGATCGTCGCGGCCGTCTTCGTCGTGCTGCTGCACGAAACGCGCTGGATCGGCGCACCGGCGCTGTGGATCTCGCTCGTGTGGGGCGTCGTGTTCCTGTCCGGCGGCGCGGTCACGATGCTGATGTGGATGCTGCGGCGAGGCAACGCCGCGCGCGCGACGTCGTTGCTGTTCCTCGCGCCGCCGCTCGCCGCGCTGCAGGGCTACCTGCTGTTCGGCGAAACGCTCGCGACCGTCCAGCTCGCCGGCTTCGCGCTCGCGCTGGCGGGCGTCGTGCTCGCGCGGCGCTGACGCGGGCGAGCGCGCGGGTTCGTCACCGCGCCCCGCCATGCGCGGCGTCGCCCCGCCGCCGGGCGCCGCGCCTCGTGGTTCGTCGTGGCGCGCCCCGCCATGCCTCGAAACGAAGCATCCGCGCGCACGCCGGGGGACGCCGCCCCGCGCGCCGCACCATGACGATGCATCGCGTCTCGCCGATGCAACGCGCGGCCGCCGGATCGCATGCCCGGCGCGGCGCCGGGCCGCGATTGCGCTTATGATGGGCGCCTTGCATTTCGTTCCGGAACCACCTTCATGACATCCGCCGATTACGCCAGCCGCCAACGCGCGATCATTGCCGAACTGAACGTCACGCCGCACTTCGACGCCGACGCCGAAATCGCCCGCCGCGTCGATTTCCTCGCGCAGTACCTTCGTTCGACCGGCCTGCGGACCTACGTGCTCGGCATCAGCGGCGGCGTCGATTCGTCGACGGCCGGACGGCTCGCGCAGCTGGCGGTCGAACAGCTGCGCGCCGGCGGCTACGACGCCCGCTTCATCGCGATGCGCTTGCCGAACGGCGTGCAGAACGACGAAGCCGACGCGCAACGCGCGCTCGCGTTCGTGCGCGCGGACGAAACGTTCACGGTCGACGTCAAGCCCGCCGCCGACGCGATGCTCGCATCGCTCGTCGCGTCCGGCCACGCATTCGAAAACCCGGCCCAGCAGGACTTCGTGCACGGCAACATCAAGGCGCGCGAGCGCATGATCGCGCAATACGCGGTGGCCGGCGCGCGGCGCGGCATCGTGATCGGCACCGACCACGCGGCCGAATCGCTGATGGGCTTCTTCACGAAATTCGGCGACGGCGGCGCGGACGTGCTGCCGCTCGCCGGCCTGAGCAAGCGCCGCGTGCGTGCGGTCGCCCGCGCGCTCGGCGGCGACGAACTGATCGTGATGAAGGTGCCGACGGCCGACCTCGAGGAACTGCGTCCGCTGCGCCCCGACGAGCACGCCTACGGCGTCACCTACGACGAAATCGACGATTTCCTCGAAGGCAAACCCGTCGCCGACAACGTGTACGAAACGGTGCTGCGCTTCTACGACGGTTCGCGCCACAAGCGCGCGCTGCCGTACACGCCGTTCGACTGGCCGGCCGCGTAAGCCGGCTCGTTCAGCCGCAACACCGCGCCGCGCGAACCCTGGCGGTTACGCGCGGCGCCTGCGCGACGGGCAGCGCTACGCGTGCCCGCCCGCCTTCTTCGCCTGCAGCGCGCGAATCCGCAGCCGCGCGCCCGTATCGCTGACCGTCGCGTCGTACATCGTCGCGAGATCGCGCTTGAGCGCGGTGCGCGAACCGCCGTCGAGATACACCATGTGCCCGGACGGATAGAAACGCGCGGACAGGTTCTGCCGCACCTTCGGATCCTCGAGCGGCATCTGCTGCAGGTCGATCACGGTCTGGTAGAACGGCGTGACGAAGTCGTAGAGGCCGTTCGCCGACAGCACCTTCAGGTCGACGTTCAGCGCCATCACCGCGGCGAGATCGCCCGCCGTGTAGAGGATCAGGTTCCCCTTCGCATCGATGCCCTGCTGCGCGCCGGTCGGGTCGATGTGGCTGAAGTCCCAGTTCCGGAACGCCTGGTCGTTCAGGTCCGTGAACGCGGAATTCGACGTGAACTTCAGCTGCTCGTTCAGGTAGCTGTTCCACATCGCCGTGTAGACGCCCGTCACGGCCGTCATCGTCGGATCGTTGCCGCCCGAGTTCGGGTCGATCTTGCCGGCGATGCCCGACGAGATCCCGGTCACGCGGCCGTCGTACGACCCGAGCGCGAGCCCCTGCGCGTGCAGCAGCGTCGTCAGGAACAGCGAATTGCCGCGCGTGTCGTAGCCCGCGATGTCGAGGCTCCACGACTGCAGCGTCGCCGTATCGATACCCGTGTATCGCGACAGCTTCTGCACGGCGGCCGGGTCCGCATGCGGAACCGTGCGCAGCGCCTTCAGGTAGTCGGTGCGCGCGAATTGCGCGACTTCCTCGACGAACGCGCCGAGATCGGTCGGCGCGGGCGTGACGCCGAGCTTCTTGTGATACCACGCGTCGGCCGCCGCGGTCGGCAGCGCGCCGACCGGGTTGCCGGCCTGCCGGTAGTCGAGGATCGACGACTGCAGCGTGACGCCGTTCAGGTCGACGCCGTCCTCGTGCAGCTTGTACGCGAGCACGCAGCTGCGCGCGGTGCCGTACGACTCGCCGAACAGGTACTTCGGCGAATTCCAGCGGTTGTTCTTCGTCAGGTAGCGCTTGATGAACTGCTTCAGCGAATCCGCATCCTGGTCGACGCCCCAGAAATCGCGGTTCTTGTTCGGCGCGACGGCCGCCGAATAACCGGTGCCGACCGGGTTGATGAACACCAGGTCGCTGTGGTCGATCATGCTGTCCGGATTGTCTTCCATCTGATACGGCGCGGGCGGCGTGAACCCCGGCATCGACGTCCTGATGCGCTTCGGCGCGAACGAGCCGAGCAGCACGAACACCGACGACGACCCGGGTCCGCCGTTGTAGAAGAACGTGACGGGCCGCGTTTCCTCCTTCGCGCCGTCGGCCGTGAACGCGACGTAGAAGAGCTTCGCGGCCGGCAGCGAGCTGCTCGGGTCGACCGTCACGAGGTGGCCGGCCGTCGCCGTGTACGCGATGCGCTTGCCATCGATCAGGATCGTGTGATGCGTGATCGCGGCCGCTTCGGTCGTGTCGGTCACCGAGTCGTCGGGACCGTTGCCGTACGCGACCGGATCGAAGAACGGCTGGTCGCGGCCGTGGCTCAGCGCGACCGGACTGATGGTCGGCGGCACGCCATGCGAATTGTGGTCGCCGTGATGCAGCGGATACACGCCGCCGGAAGATGCGGAATCGATGCCCATCGTGCTGCTCCTCGAGGTGAAAAAAGACGCGGGCAGGAAACCCGCGTCGCTTGGAAAGGCCGGTGCCGGCGCGTCAGCTCGACGGCTTGCGCGCGAGGATCGCCGCGAGTTTCGCGCCGTCGGGGCTGCCGAGGCCCGTGCACGCATCCCAGCCGGACGCGGCGGCATACGTGCCGTTCGAGCCTTTCGTGATGTCACGCAACGCGCCAGGATTCTTGTACAGCGCCGGGTTGATCCAGCCGGCCGATGCACTCGCCGCCGCACCGGCCGCCGCACTCGCCGCCGCATTGATCCGTGCGATCAGCGCGGCCCACAACGGCGCGACCGCGCTCGTGCCGCCCATCACCGCGACCGTGCCGGCGACCGACACCTCGTAGCCCGTCTGCGGCGATGCATCGGCGGCGACGTCCGGCACGCCGCGCTTCGTGAGCGGCGTGGTGCTGCCGTCGGCGAGCGTGACGGTCAATCCCTGCTGCCACGCCGGCAGGTCGAACAGCGTGCTGACACCGCCGCCGCCCGCGCCGCCGCCGGCCGCCTCGTCGTTCCACGCGACTTCGCTGCGAATGCCCTGCCCCGGCAGCGCATCGAGCTGCGTGCCGCCGCAGCCGAGCACGTACGGACTCGACGCCGGGAAGTCGACATGATCCGTGCCGTCCTGCAGCCCGTCGCCCGAGCCGCTGTCGCCCGACGCCGCGCATACCGTGATCCCCTGCGCGGCGGCCGCCTGCAGCACGCGGTTGAACGCATGCGCCGACTGCGCCTGCCAGATCGCTTCCGGGCCGCCCCAGCTGATCGAGATCACCGACGGCCGGTTGGTCTTGTCGGTGACGGCCGCGTTGACGGCCTGGATGAAGCCCGCGTCGCTGTTCGGCGCGAAATAGACGGCGAGCTTCGCGGCGGGCGCGATCGCACCGGCTATCTCGATGTCGAGCGCGACTTCGCCGTCCGGGCCGTTCGCCTCGCCGGTCGGCGCATTGCGGCCGGTGCCGACGTTCACGTCGACGAGCGTCGGCGGCGTCTTGATGCCGAGCCCGCGGAAATACTGCTGGATATCGGCTGCGCGATAGCCGCCGCCGAGTTCGACGATCGCGATGCATTGCCCTGCACCGTCGCCGGCCGGAAAGCCGTACAGCGACGCGAGCTGGATCGGCGTGAACGTGACGGCGGGCGCGCCGCGCGCGGGCTGGAACGGCGGACGCAGCCGGAAATGCGGCCGCGCCTGCGGACGGCTGTCGAGGCCGAGCACGGCCGTGACGGCATCGCCGAGCTCGTCCGGCAGCGCGATCGGGCCCGAGCGGCCGCGGTACTGGCCGATCGAACGATGCTCGAAACGCTCGAGCTTCACGCTGAATGCCGCTTCGAACTGCTGGATCGAGCCGGACAGCACGACGACGCTTTCGACCGGATCGACGCGATCGACCGTGAGCTGGTGACGGCGCGCGAAGTCCTCGGTCTTGCGAATGTCGTCGGGATTGGCGGAGAAACGCTGCGCGAACGCTTCGCGCGACAGCGGTTTCGCCTGTGCGTCGCCGGTGGCGAGCTGCTGGACCAACGTGTCGAGTTGCCCTTCTTCCTGCCGCCGCAACATGATCGTGACGTGGATACGTTCTGCCGGATCGCAGGGGCCGAGACACTTCGACTCGGCGACGATTCGGGGTTCACGGTCGGCGTGAAGATGCCTTGCCATGTTCAGACCCTCCTTGGTACCGCGTTGCACGGAACAGCCAGGAAATCGGACATAGCCGGCGGAAGTCGGTTCCGTTCGGTCAGTCGGTTCGCGAAAGCGCGAAGCTGAAGGGAGTTTAGATCAGTCAGACGATTTACGCGCACGCCCTTCCACCCCAACGCATGCGCGCGAAGCCCGGCATGGCGCGCGGCCCGCGTTCGGCAGCGCATCGCGGCCGCGCGGCAAGTCGAGCCGCGCGGCCGTGATGCAATGCAGCAGCTCAATCCATCGACAGGCGCAACGCGAACCCGATCAGCGCCGCGGAAAACGTCCAGCGCTGGACCGTCTGCGCGAGCGGATGCGCGCGCATCCACGCCGCGATGCGCGACGCGCCGAACACGCATGCGAGGTCGAAACACACGCCGGCGGCGACGAGCAGCGCGCCGAGCTCGAACATCTGCCACACGACGGGCCCTGCCTCGGGGCGCACGAACTGCGGCAGCAGCACCGAGCAGAACAGCAGTGCCTTCGGATTCAGCAGGTTCGTCAGCAGCCCCTTGAAGAACGACTGCCGCAGTTCGCCCGGCGCCGCCCCATCGCCGTCGCCGAGCGCGAACACCGGCGAGCGGAACACCTGGATCGCGACGTAAGCGAGATAAAGCGCGCCGCCGTAGCGGATCACTTCATACAGCCACGGTGCGCTGCGGATCAGCGCCGCGACGCCGCAGGCGGACAGCGTCACGTGCGCGGTGCGCGACAGCGACAGGCCGGCCGCCGCCGCCATGCCCGGGCGCACGCCGCGGCCGATGCTGGTCTGCAGCACGAGCGCCATGTCGGGCCCGGGCACCGCGTAGATGGCCGCCAGCGCGGCGAGATAAATCAACAGCAAATGCGTGGAAATCATGGTCTGCCCCCGTTCTTCAGTGACGATATGTTGCCGCTGAAGGGAGAGCGATTATTGGCCATCTTTGGCTCGAAATTGGCGATACATAGCGGAATCCGCCAAAATCACGGAATTTAGACAAGGATTCCGCCAACATGACCGAACTCGACAAAACCGATCGCGCGATCCTCGCCGCGGTGCAGCGCGACGGCCGCCTGCCGATCGCGCGTCTCGCCGATTCCGTCGGCCTGTCCGAGACGCCCTGCGCACGGCGCCTGAAGCGTCTCGAAAACGACGGCTACATCGAGCGCTACCGCGCGCAGCTGTCGCGCCAGGCGCTCGGCTTCGGCGTCGTCGCATTCGTGCTCGTGCGGTTCGCGACGCACGACCGCAAGGTCGCCGACCGGTTCGAACGGGAAGTGCTCGGCATCGAGCGGATCCTCGCGTGCCACAACGTCGCGGGCACGGCCGACTACCTGCTGCAGGTGGTCGCGCGCGATCTCGACGACTACGGTACGTTCCTGCGCGACTCGCTGCGGATGCTGCCGGGCGTCACGTCGATCGAATCGGCGTTGTCGTTGCGGGAGGTGAAGCACGATGCGGGGTTGCCGGTGCCGTGATGCGGGCAGTGGATCGCTCCGGCGTGACATTCGTTCACGTTGCCGCCCTCAGGCGACCTCACGCGACCTCACACGACATCGGGCTTTTGATGCGCGCGCTCGAGATCCTCGAGAAACGCTTCGACGAGCGGATCGCCGCGCCCGTCGCGCGCCACGACCATGTGGAACGTGACGTCGTAGTGCAGTTGGTCCGGATTGAGCGGCGCAAGCAGCCCCTGCGCGACATACGGCGCCGCAAAGTGCTGCGGCAGGTAGCCGAGGTGATGGCCTGACAGGATCAGCAGCGCGACGGCCTCCATGTTGTCGGCGGTTGCCGTCACGCGATCGGGCGTCGTCGACATCTGCGCCTCCGGCAGCGGATACGAGCGCCACGCCCATTCGAATCCCGCGACGTCGGCCGGCGTCAGCGCGCCGGCGCGTTCGAACAGCGGATGGCCGCGCCCGCAGTACGCCACCTGCCGCTCGATGAACAGCGGCGTGTAGTGCAGCGACGGCACGCGGTGCCAGAAATAGCCGACCGCGATCTGGATCTCGTTGCTCAGCAGCTTTTCCTCGAGATCGCCCGGCGCGCGCACCGAGATCGAGAAGCGCACGGCCTCGTCGCGCGTGCGGAACGCGGCGATCGCCTCGGCGATCCGTGCGTTCTGGCTGACCGGCGTATGGCCGATCAGGCCGATGTGCAACGTGCCGACCAGCTGGCGGTCCATGTGCCGCGCCGCGATCCCGAATTCGTCGAGCGCGGCGAGCAGCTTGCGGCTCATCGCGTGGAACCGCTCGCCTTTCGGCGTGAGCCGGAAGCCGCTGCGGCCGCGCTCGCAGAGCCGGTAGCCGAGCCGTGTCTCGAGCGACGACAGCTGCGCGCTGATCGTCGACTGGCCGACGTTCAGGATCGCTTGCGCGGCCGACACGCCGCCCGCGTCCGTGACCGCGAGAAACACGCGGATCAACCGCAGATCGAGGGTCGACAGATTCCCCAGCACGCTATTCCCCTTTTGTTCCCCTTCCATACATCGATGAAAATCGATGTTTACGTCGATATCTTCGCATTCTTCTTTCCGGCCGGACGCGTAAAACTATGTGCCAGGCCGCGTCGAATGATACGGCAACCCCACATCGGAAGAGACAAGCCCATGAACGACCACACCCATTTCCAGCCGCTCGGCGGCAATGAAATGCCGCGCAGCGGCGGCATCGCGACGATGATGCGCCTGCCGCACGTGGCGAGCGCAGCCGGCCTCGACGCCTGTTTCGTTGGCGTGCCGTTCGACCTCGGCACCTCCAACCGCACCGGCGCGCGCTTCGGCCCGCGCCAGATCCGCACGGAATCCGTGCTGCTGCGCCCGTACAACATGGCCACGCGCGCCGCGCCCTTCGATTCGCTGCAGGTTGCCGATATCGGCGACGTCGCGATCAACCCGTACAACCTGCACGATTCGATCGCGCGCATCGAGGCTGCATACGACGCGATTCTCGAGCACGACTGCAAGCCGGTCACACTCGGCGGCGACCATACGATCGCGCTGCCGATCCTGCGCGCGATCCACCGCAAGCACGGCAAGGTCGCATTGATCCACGTCGATGCACACGCCGACGTGAACGACACGATGATGGGCGAAAAGATCGCGCACGGCACGCCGTTCCGCCGCGCGGTCGAGGAAGGCCTGCTGCACGGCGACAAGGTCACTCAAATCGGCCTGCGCGGCACCGGCTACGCGGCCGAGGATTTCGACTGGTGCCGCGAGCAGGGCTTCCGCGTGGTCCAGGCCGAGGAATGCTGGAACAAGTCGCTCGCGCCGCTGATGGAGGAAGTGCGCGCGCGCATCGGCGACACGCCCGTCTACATCAGCTTCGACATCGACGGCATCGACCCGGCCTACGCACCGGGCACCGGCACGCCGGAAATCGCGGGCCTCACGGTGCCGCAGGCGCTCGAGATCATCCGCGGCGCGAAGGGGCTGAACATCGTCGGCTGCGATCTCGTCGAAGTGGCGCCGCCGTACGACCCGTTCGGCACCACGGCCCTGCTCGGCGCGAACCTCGCGTACGAGCTGCTGTGCGTGCTGCCCGGCGTCGCCTATCGCGACTGATCCCGGCACGCGACCCATTCCAAATCAGAGAATTACAGAGGAGCACATAACAGATGGGGACTGCCATCAAGCAACCGAAGCGGGCGGCGCTCGCTTCGTTCGTCGGCACCACGATCGAGTGGTACGACTTCTATAGCTACGCGACCGCCGCCGCCATCGTGTTCGGGCCGCTGTTCTTCCCCGGTGAAAGCCGTTTCGTCAGCCTGCTCGCGTCGTTCGGCTCGTTCGCGGTCGGCTTCTTCGCGCGGCCGCTCGGCGGCGTGATGTTCGGCTATCTCGGCGACCGCTTCGGCCGCAAGCGCTCGCTGCTCGCGACGCTGATGCTGATGGCCGTGTCGACGGTCGCGATCGGCCTGCTGCCGACCCATGCGCAGGCCGGTGTGATCGCGCCGATCCTGCTGGTGCTGATGCGCGTGCTGCAAGGCATCGCCGTCGGCGGCGAATGGGGCGGCGCGGTGCTGCTCGCCGGCGAGCATGCGCCCGAAGGCAAGCGCACGTTCTTCGCGTCGTTCGCGCAGCTCGGCAGCGCGAGCGGCCTGATCCTGTCGATGCTCGCGTTCGGGGCGATCAGCACGCTGTCGAAGGACGACATGATGAGCTGGGGTTGGCGCGTGCCGTTCCTTGCGAGCGCCGTGCTGCTGGCGGTCGGCTTCGTGATCCGCGCGAGCGTGTCCGAGTCGCCCGAGTTCGAGGAAGTCAGGAAGAGCGGCAACATCGCGCAAAAGCCGCTGCGTGAAGCGCTCAAGTACTGGCCGCTGCTGCTGCTCGCGATCGGCGCGAACGTGTACGGCATCGCCGGCGTGTATTTCAGCAACATCTTCATGATCAGCTATGCAACGCAATTCCTGTCGCTCGACCGGTCGATGGTGCTGCATTGCATGACGATCGTCGCGGTGCTGCAGTTCGTCGTGCAGCTCGCCGCCGCGTTCCTCGCGCAGCGCTTCGGCACGACGCGCGTGCTGCTGATCACCGGCGCATGGGCCGCAATCGTGCCGTTCGTGATGCTGCCGCTCGTGCACCTGGGCACGCCGCTGTCGATCACGGTCGGCGTCGGCCTCGCGACGCTCGCGGAATCGGGCTACTACTCGGTGGTCGCGGGTTTCGTCAGCGGGATCTTCATCGCGCGCATCCGCTACACGGCGATTTCGATCGCGTACCAGGTGTGCGGCGCGCTCGCCGGCGGTCTCACGCCACTCGTCGCCACGCTGATCGCGCAGAACACCGCGCCGCAATGGTGGCCGCTCGCGATCCAGTACACGAGCGCCGCCGTGCTGTCGTCGGTGTGCGTGTGGCTGATCTCGCGCCGCGTCAGCATCGACGATGCCGGCGCGCCCGGCAGGGCGGACGAAGCGCTGCCGCGCGGTGCGCGTACCGCGTAACCTCACGCAAACGAGGCAGGCAACATCGCCTGCCCGTTTGCATCGGGCGTCGGGCGATACGCCGCTACCCCCGCCTCGCCCCGAACATTCATTGCGACAAACGGCCCGCACATGCGGGCCGCTTGTTTGCTGCCCGATCGTCGATCGGGACGGCCGGCGCGCAGCGTTCGCGCGTCATTGCACCTTGCTGCGCAGCGTCTTCGCCGCGGCGACCATGTTCGTCAGCGCCGGAAGCACTTCCGCCCACTGACGCGTCTTCAGCCCGCAGTCCGGGTTCACCCACAGGCGCTCCGCCGGAATCCGCTCCGCCGCCTTCTTCATCAGGCCGACGATGTGATCCTGCGTCGGGATGTTCGGCGAATGGATGTCGTACACGCCCGGCCCGATCTCGTTCGGATACCTGAAGCTGTCGAACGCGTCGAGCAGCTCCATGTCCGAGCGCGACGTCTCGATCGTGATCACGTCCGCATCCATGTCGGCGATCGACGCGATGATGTCGTTGAACTCCGAATAGCACATGTGCGTATGAATCTGCGTATCGTCCCGCACACCGTTCGCGGCGATGCGGAACGACTCGACCGCCCACTTCAGGTACGCGCCCCATTGCGCGCGACGCAGCGGCAGCCCTTCGCGCAGCGCGGCCTCGTCGATCTGGATCACGCGCACGCCGGCCTGCTCGAGATCCAGCACTTCGTCCCGGATCGCGAGCGCGAGCTGATGGCACGACACCGAACGCGGCTGGTCGTCGCGCACGAACGACCAGTTCAGGATCGTCACCGGGCCGGTCAGCATGCCCTTCATCGGCTTGTTCGTCAGCGACTGCGCGTACGTGATCCATTCGACCGTCATCGCCTTCGGGCGGCTGATGTCGCCGAACAGGATCGGCGGCTTCACGCAGCGCGAACCGTACGACTGCACCCAGCCGAACTGGCTGAATGCGTAGCCGTCGAGCTGCTCGCCGAAGTATTCGACCATGTCGTTGCGTTCGGCTTCGCCGTGCACGAGCACGTCGAGCTCGAGCGATTCCTGTTCGCGTACGCTGCGCGCGATTTCCGCCTGCATCGCCGCGCGGTAGCCGGCTTCATCCAGCGCGCCGGCCTTGAACCGGCTGCGCGCCTGGCGGATCTCGGCAGTCTGCGGGAACGAGCCGATCGTCGTCGTCGGGAAGGCCGGCAGGTTCAGGCGCGCCGACTGCTTCGGCGCACGCTGCGGGTACGGGCTCGCACGGTTGCCGAGCTGCGCGTCGATGCGCGCGATCGCGGCCTTCACCGCCGGGTTGTTCACGCGCGGCGAGCGACGGCGCGAGCCGATCGCGGCCGCGTTCGCGGCGAGCGCGTCGGCCACCTCGTCGCGGCCTTCGTTCAGCGCGGTCGCGAGCAGCTTCAGTTCGTCGAGCTTCTGCAGCGCGAATGCGAGCCACGAGCGGATCTCCTCGTCGAGCGTCTGCTCGCTCGCGAGATCGACCGGCACGTGCAGCAGCGAGCACGATGGTGCGAGCCACAGGCGCTCGCCCAGTTGCTTCGCGAGCGGCTCGAGCCAGTCGAGCGCCGCGTTCAGGTCCGTCTTCCAGATGTTGCGTCCGTTGATCGCGCCGACCGACAGCACGCGCCCGGCCGGCAGTTCGCGCACGAGTGCGTCGATTTCGTCGCGGGCGTGGATCGCGTCGACATGCAGGCCGTCGACCGGCAGCGAGGCCGCGAGCGCCAGGTTGTCCTGCAGCTGGCCGAAATACGTCGCGAGCAGCAGCTTGATGCGGCGCGTCTCGAGCGCGTCGTATGCCGTGCGCAGCGCCTGGCGCCAGGCGGCGTCGAGCTCGGTCACGAGGATCGGCTCGTCGATCTGCACCCATTCGACGCCTTGCGCGGTCAGCGTGTCGAGCAGCGCGCCATATACCGGCAGCAGCTTCGGCAGCAGCGCGAGACGATCGGAATCGTCCTTCGCCTTGCCGAGCCACAGATACGTGACGGGGCCTAGGATCACCGGCTTCGCGGCGACGCCCTGCGCCTGCGCTTCCGCCAGTTGCTGGAGCAGGCGCGACGGATCGAGCGAGAAGTTCGTATCCGCATGGAATTCCGGGACGATGTAGTGATAGTTCGTGTCGAACCACTTCGTCATTTCACCGGCCGCGACTCCGCCGCAGCATGCCGCGTGTTCTTCCGCCGACTGCGCCGAGCGGCCGCGCGCGACGCGGAAATAGTTGTCGAGCGCATCGCCATGGAAGTCCTGCACGCGTTTCGGCAGGTTGCCGAGCGTGAAGCTCATGTCGAGCACCTGGTCGTAGAACGCGAAATCGCCGATCGGCACGAGATCGAGGTCGCGCTGGTCGTTCCAGTGGCGCTGGCGAAGTTCGGCGCCGAGTGCCTTCAGCGCGTCGCGCGACGACTCGCCCTTCCAGTAGCGTTCGAGACCGAATTTGAGTTCGCGCTTCGCGCCGATGCGCGGAAAACCGAGGTTGTGGGTCGTAACCATGAAGCTGCCGTCCTGAAGAAATAGTCGATCCGGCAGCCATCATAGGGATTTCATCCCATGAAATAAAATGGCATTATTTCATTCATCCATTAAATCTGTTCATGTATCTGTCGGGCAAGCGATACCCATGCTGGAACGATTCCATCTCGTCGTGATCCGCGAAGTCGAGCGCCAGGGCTCGTTGACCGCGGCCGCCAACGCGCTGCATCTCACGCAATCGGCGCTCAGCCATACCGTCCGGAAAATCGAGCAGCAACTCGGCACGCCGATCTGGGACCGCGAAGGCCGCGGCCTGCGGCTCACGCAGGGCGGGCAGTATCTGCTGAGGCTGGCGAACCGGCTGCTGCCGCAGTTCGAGCTCGCCGAGGAGCGCATGAAGCAGTACGCGAAGGGCGAGCGCGGCACGCTGCGCATCGGGATGGAGTGCCATCCGTGCTACCAGTGGCTGCTGAAGGTCGTGTCGCCGTACCTGTCGCGCTGGCCGGACGTCGACGTCGACGTGAAGCAGCGCTTCCAGTTCGGCGGCATCGGAGCGCTGTTCGGCCATGACATCGACGTGCTCGTGACGCCCGACCCGCTGAACAAGCCGGGCCTGCGCTTCGATCCCGTGTTCGATTACGAACAGGTGCTGGTGGTCGCGGACGCGCACCGTTTCGCGAACGCCGACTACGTGACGCCCGAGCAGCTGACCGACGAGATCCTGATCACCTACCCGGTCGAGACCGACCGGCTCGACATCTACAACCAGTTCCTGACGCCGGCCGGCATCGTGCCGCGGCGTCACAAGTCGATCGAAACGACCGACATCATGCTGCAGATGGTGGCGAGCGGGCGCGGCGTGGCCGCGCTGCCAAGATGGCTTGCAGATGAATACGCGGACCGGATGCCGGTCGTGCCGGTCAAGCTCGGCAAGAAAGGGATCGCGAAACAGATCTTCCTCGGCATCCGCGAGGCGGATGCGTCGATCGACTATCTGGCCGCATTCGTCGCGCTGGCGCGTGAATCGACATGGAGCGCGCCGCGCATGCTGCGCTAGCGGCGCTCGCGCCGTGCGCGCTTCCCGCGGCCCGCATGCCGGTGCGCGGGCCTGTTCACGATATGGATGACGACGCGAGCCGGCACGACATGTCGCAATTCGACGTCACGGCACCCTCCCCTTACACATCCGTAAGACGATGATTCGACATCCCGACTGTCATCAAACTGACTGGTAGCGAAAGCTAGGATCGGACGCGGTTCCCTTACGAGATACCGTCATGAATCAACCTGCTTCGTCTGCACCGAACAATTCGGGTTCCGTCGAACGCACCAGGCAGGTCGGCTATGCCGTCTTTCTACTGGTGCTCGCGTTCGGCGCCCTCTATATCGCCACGCACCTGATCGCCGACCTGTCGCCGGTCCGCGAAGGCTCGCTGTTTCCGTACCTGATGCTCGGCGCCGCGCTGCTGATCGCGCTCGGCTTCGAATTCGTCAACGGCTTCCACGACACTGCAAACGCGGTCGCCACCGTGATCTATACGCACTCGCTGACGCCGAACGTCGCGGTGATCTGGTCCGGCATGTGGAACTTCCTCGGCGTGATGGTCTCGAGCGGCGCCGTCGCGTTCGGCATCCTGCAGTTGCTGCCGGTCGAGCTGATCCTGCAGGTCGGCAGCGGCGCAGGCTTCGCGATGGTGTTCGCGCTGCTGATCGCCGCGATCGTGTGGAACCTCGCGACCTGGTATTTCGGATTGCCGTCGTCGAGCTCGCATACGCTGATCGGGTCGATCATCGGCGTCGGTCTGATGAACCAGCTGATGCACGGGCCGTCGGGCACGAGCGGTGTCGACTGGGCCCAGGCGCTCGGCGTCGGCAAGTCGCTGCTGTTCTCGCCGATCGTCGGCTTCCTGTGCGCGGCACTGCTGCTGCTCGTGCTGAAGGCGCTCGTGCGGGTTCCGGAGTTGTACAAGGAGCCGCCGAAGGATCAGCCGCCGCCGTTCTGGATTCGCTGCCTGCTGATCCTGACCTGCACGGGCGTGTCGTTCGCGCACGGGTCGAACGACGGGCAGAAAGGGATGGGCCTCATCATGCTGATACTGATCGGCACGGTGCCGACCGCGTATGCGCTGAACAAGGCCGTCACGCCGGCCGAAACGCAGACCTTCGTCGCCGTCGCGAACCAGGCTGCCGCGACGTTCGGGAAGTACACGAACGGCGTCGCGCCGTCCGCGAACCCGCGTGCCGACGTCGAACACTACGTGCAGCATCGTGAACTGACGCCCGCGGTGCTGCCGGCCGTGCAGCAGTTGTCCGCGTCGCTCGCGAACGCGGTCGGCGCGTCGGGGTCGATGGCGGCGGTGCCGCAACGCGACGTCGACAACGTGCGCAACACGATGTATCTGGTGTCCGAAGCCATTCGCCTGATCGAGAAGTCGGGGCAGCCCGCGTTCGCCGCCGACGACAAGCTCGCGATCGACAACTATCGCAAGCAGCTCGACCACGCGACCAAGTTCATTCCGACCTGGGTGAAGGTGGCTGTCGCGATCGCACTGGGCCTCGGCACGATGGTCGGCTGGAAACGGATCGTCGTGACCGTCGGCGAGAAAATCGGCAAGCAGCATTTGACGTATGGGCAGGGCGCGTCGGCCGAAGTCGTCGCGATGCTGACGATCGGCGCCGCCGACGTGTACGGGCTGCCCGTGTCGACGACGCACGTGCTGTCGTCGGGTGTCGCGGGCACGATGGCGGCGAACGGATCCGGGTTGCAGTGGAGCACGGTGCGCAGCCTCGCGCTCGCGTGGGTGCTGACGCTGCCCGCGTCGATCGTACTGGCTGGCGGGCTCTACTGGTTGTTCCGGTCGGTGGCTTGATCGGGGAAGCGGCGCGTGGCCGGTGAAAACCGGTCGCCTGCCGTGGAAGGTTCCTCAGTCGCTTCTCCGCTTCTGCGCTTCTGCGCTTCTGCGCTTCTGCGCTCCGACACATCGCGGCAACCGATGTGCCCGTGCCGCATTCCCAACCTTTCCCTCCCCCTTCCGAATTGAAGCGCAAGATCTGGAGCGCGCCAGCACGCGGACGCCGCTAGACTGGGTTCATCGACTTTCATCGTGGCTTCAACCGTGCACGCGACGCTGGCGAGTATTTCGCGCGACCGTACGGCGCCACACTGCTGACGAACCGAGGGATGCCCGTGAATATCGCCGATCTGCAACCTGCCGTCGAATCGCCGGACATCGCGCAACGCGTCGACGCAATCGACTGGTCGACCGTCGATGTCGAGCTCGATCGCTACGGATGTGCGCGGGTACCAGGCCTGATCTCCACAAGCGAGTGCGATGCGCTCGCCTCGCTCTATGCGCGGGATGCACTCTACCGTTCACGCGTCGTGATGGCACGGCACGGGTTCGGGCGCGGCGAATACAAATACTTCGCGTACCCGCTGCCCGCGGTCGTCGCCGAGTTGCGTGCGACGCTCTATCCGCATCTCGCGCCGATCGCGAATCGCTGGAACCAGGCACTCGGGAGCGACGTCCGCTATCCGAAAGAGCACCGGACCTTCCTCGATCGCTGCCACGCGGCGGGGCAGACACGCCCGACGCCGCTGATCCTGCAATACGGGCCGGACGACTACAACTGTCTCCATCAAGACCTGTATGGCGAGCATGTCTTTCCGCTCCAGGTCGCGATCCTGTTGTCGGCACCCGGGCGGGATTTCACGGGCGGCGAGTTCGTGCTGACGGAACAGCGGCCACGCATGCAGTCACGCGCGGAAGTGGTGCCGCTCATGCAAGGCGACGCGGTGATCTTCGCCGTGCACGGCAGGCCCGTGCAGGGAACGCGCGGCGTCTACCGCGTCAACTTGCGCCATGGTGTGAGCAGAATTCGAAGCGGCCACCGCCACACGGTCGGCATCATCTTCCATGACGCACAGTGACGGCCCGCGGAACAAACATGACGCTGTCGCGCCATTCGGCACGCGGGCAGGGTCGTGCAACCGGCACCGCACGTCGGTGCTCGATGCTCGTTGTACCCTGGCGTCGCCGTACGGTCCGCTCATCGGCCGTGGTAACGGATAACGGGTTGTGCCGCCCGTCGGACCATCGTCGCCTCGACCGATCGATGTTTCAGGTGAGCAACGAAAAGCCGCCGCCCTCACCTGTCGCGACGCCAAGGCAACGCGAGATCCGGCCTACCCTCGGGCCACATTTGCCCGCAGGCGGTCGCCAGCATCGGAAGCCAGCCGCGCATAGCCCGGCAGCGTCAGCAGCGCGAGCACGCCCGCCGCAACGAACGCCCAGCGAAAATCGTCGAGTACGTAGTGCATGCCGGCCGCGTCGCCACGTACCAACGCCGCGAGCCGCAGCGACAACGCACCGAATGCGATCCCCATCCCGATCGTCATCTGCTGCGCGGCGCTCCACAGCGTGCTGGCCGCGCTCGTCTGCCGGGCCGGGATATCCGCATACGCCAGCGTCGCGAGCGTCGTGAACTGCATCGACCGCGTGAGCCCGTAGACGAATACGACGAACAGCGTGATCGCCAGCGGCGTCGACGCGGTCAGCCAGCCGCACGCGATCGTGAAGATTCCGACGATCGTCACGTCGACGAGCGCAACGCGCCGGAAACCGAAGCGGTCGAGGATCCACGACGTTCCCGCCTTCATCCCGAGATTGCCGAGCGCGCTCGCGAGCAGCAGCAGGCCGGACTGGAACGGCGACAGCCCGAAACCGATCTGGAACAGCAGCGGCAGCAGATAAGGCACGGCGTTGATCGCCATCCGCGTGATCGAGCCGGTGATCACCGTCACCGAGAACGTCGGCACCTTCAGCGTCGTGAAATCGAGCAGCGGGTGCGCGCAGCGTTGCGCGTGCATCCACGCGGCGATGCCGAACAGCACGCTCGCCCCCACCAGAATGCCCGCGCGCGTGAAGTCGACGTCCTGCTGGCCGGCCGCTTCGGTACCGATCAGCAGACAGGTCAACGCTCCGCCGGCCAGCACGAACCCGACCCAGTCAAGCGGCCGTTGCTCATCGGCCCGTGTATTCCGGACGATCAGCCAGGTACAGACGAGCGCAGCGATGCCGAACGGGACATTCAACAGGAAGATCCATCGCCATGACGCGTAGGTCGTGATGAAGCCACCGATCGGCGGCCCGACGACCGGCGCGACGATGCCCGGCCACGTAATCGTCGCGATCGCACGCATCAGCCTGGCCTTCTCAGTGCTGCGCACGACGATCATCCGTCCGACCGGCACCATCATCGCCCCGCCGACACCCTGCAGCAGTCGCGCGGCCGTGAACGTCACCACGCCCTCGGACAGCCCGCACAGCACCGACGCACCGGTAAAGACGAAGATGGCCGTGGCGAACACCGTACGCGAGCCATAGCGATCCGCGATCCAGCCGCTGATCGGGATGAACACCGCGAGCGCCAGCATGTAGGCTGTCATCCCGAGGCTCAACGCGTTCGGCCCGACGCCGAACGAGCGCGCCATCTGCGGCAACGCGGTCGCGATCACGGTCGTGTCGAGATACTCCATGAAGAACGTTGCCGCGACGAGGTACGGCAGGAAGTCGGTCGTCCGACCACCTTGGGCAGGGCTGTCAGTCATGAACGGTACAGGAGACGGAATGCGAGGATGCCGAGTTCCGGCAGGTGCAGACGAGGCCGGTAATCGGGACGAGTGGCGATATTACCCTGAAGGATTGATTTTCCGCTCTGTCGGGCATGTCGCGCGAATGGACTTTATGCGCATAGATTTTTATGACGATATTGCGCCGCGTTGGCCGAATGGTGCACACAAGCAGGTCGACGTGACACTTCGAGGGACGGATGGATCAAGCCGGGGGATTCCGCTGCAAAGTGGCATTTCCAGACAATTGCGGACCAACGTCACGCATCGTCGGCCAGTATGACGTCATCGTCATACGCCGCGACATTGACTGGTGCTGACAGACGGCGGATTGGTGTGATCTGGAGAAGGATGTACCGGGTAGATCTCGGTGGG